>NZ_LNII01000033.1:0-3705 GCF_001463365.1 Enterobacter sp. 50793107
AATGTCCAAGGGCAGTTAGTAAGACGCATCAAATAGACCCGCTCCGGCGGGTTTTTTATCGGCCATACCTCAGCAACTTCACAGAGGTTGCTTAGTTATGACAACCGGCGGCCATCCACCGCCCATTGAAACACTGAATAAATGCGTTGAAGTCTTGTATTAACCGTTCGGCGGCGCGGCCTTAAGCGCGGAGATGATCATGACCCTTATCGAATTGACCAAAAAGAAAATGGCAATTGAAGCCGAACTGGCTCAGTTGAAGGCGAAGTTTGTTGATGACACCTCACGCATCGGTAAAGAGCTGATTGCCGTGTCTGAAAGTATCAACCAGGCCAATAAAGGCCTAACGGTTGAGATGGTTCGGCATGGCATGACGATCATTAACTTCGGAGACCCGAAACAAAGCATGGAGCGGCGCGGGTGTGTTGAAGATGCGATTAACGACATTGCATCCGGGTTAACCCGCCTGAGCGAGCGTTATTTTGGGACAAAAAACTACGCCCATTGGAGTGATCAGCGCGAAGACCATCGTTATGGATATGGCCCTAAACACGGTTCTATCTGCTTCAAGATCGGCTTAACTGGCACCGCACTTAATAAGCTGGCAAGCGGCGGGTTGAGTGATTACGACGCTGAATGCGCTATCTACTGCCTGATGAACATTGACGCCATCAATGCGGCAAACGCCAAAGCCCGGGAGGCATCATGACAGTCACCCACAACGGCAAGCAGTACACCGCCAAAAAGCTCAACGATAACGAATGGCAGCTGACGTCGGTGTCGACACCGCGCGACAAGCTGACGCTTAACCGCTGGCAGATGCATATCGCTGGCCTCCTGAAACAGGTTGAGGTGAAGGTATGATCAACCACTACGGCACCACCCCGCTCATTCGCCAGTGCGTCACGCCCGGCATGATGGCAATGCATGAAGGCCGCACATATCGCGTCTCAGCAGTCATTCAGGAGCGCAAATGGGTGTACCTGCACACCGATGCAGAAATTATCCGCCTCAGTGACTGCGTGATTGACGTCCTTCTGGACGGTCACGGCAACCCTATCCTGCACTGAGGTGATTATGCAGAAGTTTGAATATTTCGTGATGGATGGCCGCGTTCAATACGACCCTGAACGATCCACAGTATTCGAAGCTTTGGGCCAAAAAGAACCATCTAAAAAGGCCCTGAAACGAGATTGGGGCGATATGGGCGCATTTCTTGTGCGCGCTCCAGTCACCAGTGAAGACGCATCAGGCAATTCACAATGCGGTGATTTCGAAGTAGTCCGCGAAATCCAGTAATTCCCCACCCTATTCCACCGACCAGTCTGCAATGAGGACGGGCCGCGCACATTTCAAATTCAGGAGTTCAGCAATGAACGCATACCTCACTTACGACCGCATCGAAGATCGGCGCTGGGTTGAGCAACAGCTCACCGACGAGAAAGAGAAGTGGATCGACGACCGGGCGCAGAAAATCATCGACATGATGCCAAAAGAGCCGTCCGGCCTCTTCCACTTCACGATCCCGATTGACTCCAGTCCATACGAAGGACTCCGCAGCGATAAAGCTGGCGAGGCCTACAACGATTTCATTTCGGAAGTTGCTTACGCCCAGGCGGAATACGACTGGGAACACCGTACCGGCTGCCCATTTTAATTTTTGAGGGGATTAACGATGGCAAACGAATTAACAATCACGGCGAGCGCGCTGCAGGAAAAAGGCATCGACGTCGCTACCTGGAGCGCGCTGAAGAACAGTATCTATCCTGGCGCCAAAGACGAATCGGTAATGATGGCGCTCGATTACTGCCGTGCCCGCCAGTTGGATCCGCTACTGAAGCCTGTCCACCTCGTGCCGATGAGCGTCAAAGACTCGAGAACAGGTAAAAGTGAATGGCGCGACGTGGTCATGCCGGGTATCGGGCTTTACCGCATTCAGGCGGACCGCTCCGGCGATTATGCCGGTGCCCGCGAACCAGAGTTCGGGCCCGACGTAACTCAGACGCTTACTGGTGTCGAGGTGACCTTCCCTCAGTGGTGCAAATACACCGTCTACAAGCGCATGCCCAGTGGAGAGATCGTCGAGTTCAGCGCCAAAGAATACTGGATTGAGAACTATGCCACCGGCGGCCGCGACACCACGGCGCCGAACGCGATGTGGAAAAAGCGCCCATACGGACAGCTGGCGAAATGCGCGGAAGCCCAGGCGTTGCGTAAGGCATGGCCTGAGATTGGACAGCAGCCTACCGCCGAAGAAATGGAAGGCAAATCACTGGACGTAGATATCCGTGACGTCACGCCGCGCAGTACCACAGAAGCACTTCCACCAGCAGCAAGCGAAGAAACGCTTCAAGCGATCACCGATCTCTTAACGACCCTGGATAAAGACTGGGAGAAAGACTTCCTTCCACTGTGCAGCGACATCTTCAAACGGCAAATTCTTGAGGCGTCAGAACTCACTGAAGAAGAGGCACAGAAAGGGTTTGGCTTCCTTCAGAAAAGGGCTAAGGCGGCGGCATGACACCAGAAATTATCCAATCCCGCACCGGCATTGATGTAACCACTATTCAACAGGGCGATGAGGCGTGGCACAGGCTGCGCCTCGGCGTTATCACAGCCTCTGAAGTGCACAACGTCATCGCCAAGCCAAGATCTGGTAAGAAGTGGACAGACATGAAAATGTCCTACTTCCACACGCTGCTCGCTGAGGTATGCACCGGCGTAGCGCCAGAGGTTAACGCCAAGGCGCTGGCCTGGGGTAAGCAGTACGAGGAAGACGCCCGCACCCTTTTCGAGTTCACCACTGACGTGAAAGTCACGGAGTCTCCGATCCTGTTCCGTGACGAGAGCATGCGCACTGCGTGCTCCCCTGACGGCCTTTGCAGTAACGATTTCGGCCTCGAATTGAAATGCCCGTTCACCTCCCGCGACTTCATGAAATTCCGCCTTGGCGGTTTCGAAGCCATCAAGTCTGCGTACATGGCCCAGGTGCAGTACAGCATGTGGGTGACCGGAAAAGAGGCCTGGTTCTTTGCCAACTACGACCCACGCATGAAGCGCGAAGGCATTCACCATGTCGTCGTTGAGCGGGATCCGCAGTACATGACCGATTTCAACGAAATGGTGCCGGAGTTCATTGAGAAGATGGACGAGGCGCTGGCAGAGATCGGCTTCACGTTCGGGGAACAGTGGAAATGAAACGCACACCCTTTTACCGCCGGCCCGGGCGAACCGGGCAATTCTCCGGCCTACGTGAACGCGTTATCTGGATGATTCAGACGCGGGGCCGTCCGGTAACCGGCAGCGAAATCGCTGAGAAGTTTGGCGTAACGCTCATCGAGTTTAACCGTGTCGCCAACGGCATTACCCGCGGCACCGGACAGATAGCGCAGATCGTTGAGTCGGAAAAGTGGATCAACGAGGACGGCATCTGTGACCGGACATTCGACCTGGCCACGAAGCCGAAGGTTGTAACGCCGCAGGGCAAATCGCGGCTGTTCACCCGACGCGCCATAGAGCAGTCGCAGGAAGGCAGACGGCAGGAGTGCATAGCGCGTGCCGCCCGACGTCGCCGCCTCATTGCTCAGGGCCTCTACATCGACGAAATGGAGTCCATCCTATGACTCACGCTCACGACGACATCAGGGTTGGCACACTGTGCCTTCCCTTCATTGGTAACGGCTGGCTAATGCCATGGGGTGAAGT
>NZ_LNII01000034.1:0-10038 GCF_001463365.1 Enterobacter sp. 50793107
CGACGATCCTGGCAATGAATATGGAAAGAGTTTTTACCCAGATCGATACCAATGAGCGCAATGTTTTCCATGATAGTTCTCCGAATGAAAGCCTGTCCTCAGCATAGTACCGGGAAGGAGGGAGTGACCATCTCATTAAATAAAGCACGCTAAGCGTGCGTGGAGGCTGGCACCCAGCGGTACAGCGTCGGAATGGACACGCCGAGGTTCTTGGCCACGTCCTTGGGCGGCACCCCGCTGGCCAGCAGCTTCTTGGCCGACTCGATCTTGCTGTCGGTCATCTTCGGCTTGCGGCCGCCTTTGCGGCCGAGCTGCTTGGCGACTTCCAGCCCGGCGCGGGTGCGCTCGACGGTCAGCTCGCGCTCCATTTCGGCAAGGCTCGCCATGACGTGGAAGAAGAACCGCCCGGATGGTGTGCCGGTGTCGATGGAGTCGGTGAGGCTCCTGAACTGGACACCGTGCTTGTGCAGATCGCCGACCAGATCGACCAGTTGCTTGACCGACCGGCCCAGCCGGTCGAGCTTCCAGACGACCAAAGTATCGCCTTCGCGCAGCATTTCGAGCGTCTTGGCCAAGCCAGGCCGGTCTGCCCGCGTGCCACTCACCTTGTCCTCGAAGACCTTTTTACATCCGGCCTTGCTCAAGGCTTCGCGTTGCAGCTCCAGGTTCTGATCCTGCGTCGAGACGCGCGCATAGCCAATCAACATGGCTTGTCTCGCGCCCGGTCGATGCGTTCCTGCATCGCCTGCATCACTTCTTCGTGGGTGTACGATCTGGCGTTGGCGTCGGTGGCTTGCCGCAGGGCTTCCTCAACCTCGCGCGTCATCCGCTCGTAATCCTCCGGCCACAGCGCTTGCTCCATGCGCAGCGACGCCTGACCCAGCAGGTGCAGCAGGCTGAACAGCCGCATGTCGTTGGTGGCGACGATGCGCTCCCGAATCTGCTCCTGAATAGCTTCGCTAGCCCGATGCGCTTGTGGTGTGGCAGTCCCCTCGTAGTCAGCGGGGAATTCCGCTTCCTCGGCAATCCTTGCCCAGGCGCTGGCCAGCGCCTCGATGGTTGACGTGCTCATTTCCGCCGCTCCTGTGCTCTTTGGCGAATCAACCGGCCAAGGGGCCTCGACGCGAAAACCAGCAGCATCACGCCTATCGGATACCAGGTCGAGAAGACCACCAAGGCATCGAAGGCTGGCCGTCCGGTGTTGGTAGGCAGTACGGCGGTCACAGCCATCAACCCGCCGACCGTCCAGATGATGCGCCACACGTAGGGCATCACGCGGGGCACGTAGCCGTCATCGAAAGCGGTCTGGTAGTAGCGGCGCAGGCCGCGCTCGGCAAGCGCCTGGCGCTGCCGCTCCGACAGCGCATCCGTCCGGCCATACCAGCGCCGGAATGGTGGACAGCGCAGCAGCAAAGGGGTGAAGAGGATCATCACCGCCACGATCGCGACACCCCACGCCATGACGGCGCCGGCATCGGGCCGCTTGGCGTTCTCGATCACGGGCGCGAAGACGCCCGGTGTCGTTTTCAGAAGACGACCGCACCATCTGACTGGATGTAACGCCTGGTGTGCATACGGCTCCTGACAGCCCAATATCAGGAGTCGTCTGCACCAATCTCGACTATGCTCAATACTCGTGTGCACCAAAGCGAGGTTTGGGCATGACATCAGACACTCCACCGATTGCCGCGCAAGGCGTGGCCACCCTGCCCGACGAGGCATGGGCGCAAGCCCGGCACCGGACGGAAATCATCGGGCCACTGGCAGCGCTTGAGGTGGTCGGGCATGAAGCCGCCGATGAGGCAGCCCAAGCGCTGGGCCTGTCCCGGCGACAGGTATATGTCCTGATCCGTCGCGCCCGGCAGGGTACTGGCCTGGTAACAGACCTGACGCCCGGCCGATCCGGCGGCGGCAAAGGCAAGGGGCGCTTGCCGGAACCGGTCGAGCGCATCATCCGCGAGCTGCTGCAAAAGCGCTTCCTGACCAAGCAGAAACGCAGCCTGGCGGCGTTCCACCGCGAAGTCGCGCAGGCGTGCAAAACCCAGAAGCTGCCGGTGCCGGCGCGCAACACCGTGGCCCAGCGGATTGCCGGACTACATCCGGCGAAAATAGCCCGCAGCCGGGGCGGGCAGGACGCTGCCCGTCCCTTGCAAGGCGCGGGTGGCATTCCGCCCGAAGTCACCATGCCGCTGGAACAGGTGCAGATCGACCACACCGTCATCGACCTGATCGTGGTCGACGAGCGCGACCGGCAACCGATTGGCCGCCCATATTTGACCCTCGCCATCGACGTGTTCACGCGCTGCGTACTCGGCATGGTGGTCACGCTGGAAGCGCCGTCCGCCGTCTCGGTCGGCCTATGCCTCGCGCATGCCGCCTGCGACAAGCGGCCCTGGCTGGAAGGGCTGAATGTGGAAATGGACTGGCCGATGAGCGGCAAGCCCAGGCTGCTCTATCTGGACAACGCGGCCGAGTTCAAAAGCGAAGCGCTGCGCCGTGGCTGCGAACAGCATGGCATCCGGCTGGACTATCGCCCACCAGGCCAGCCGCACTACGGCGGCATCGTGGAACGGATCATCGGCACGGCGATGCAGATGATCCACGACGAATTACCGGGGACGACCTTCTCCAATCCCGGCCAGCGCGGCGAGTACGATTCCGAGAAGATGGCCACCCTGACGCTGCGCGAGCTGGAGCGCTGGCTCGCGTTGGCGGTAGGCACCTATCACGGCTCCGTGCACAACGGCCTGCTCCAGCCGCCGGCCGCGCGCTGGGCCGAGGCCGTGGAGCGCGTTGGCGTCCCGGCCGTCGTTACCCGCCCCACCGCGTTTTTGGTCGATTTCCTGCCGGTGATCCGCCGCACCCTGACCCGCACCGGCTTTGTCATCGACCACATCCACTACTACGCCGACGCCCTCAAGCCGTGGATTGCCCGGCGCGAGCGCTTGCCCGCCTTCCTGATCCGGCGCGATCCGCGCGACATCAGCCGCATCTGGGTACTGGAACCGGAAGGTCAGCACTATCTGGAGATCCACTACCGCACCTTGTCCCATCCGGCCGTCACCCTCTGGGAACAACGCCAGGCGCTGGCCAAATTGCGTCAGCTCGGGCGCGAGCAGGTGGACGAGTCGGCGCTGTTCCGCATGATCGGGCAGATGCGCGAGATCGTGACCACCGCCCAGAAGGCCACGCGCAAGGCGCGGCGCGACGCTGATCGCCGCCAGCACCTCAAGACGTCGGAGCCACCGGCCAAGCCCATACCGCCGGATGTGGACATGGCTGACCCGCAGGCAGACAACCTGCCGCCGGCCAAACCGTTCGATCAGATCGAGGAGTGGTAGCCGTGGACGAATATCCCGTCATTGACCTGTCCCACCTGCTGCCAGCGGCACAGGGTTTGGCCAGGCTGCCGGCAGACGAGCGCATCCAGCGCATTCGCGCCGACCGCTGGATCGGCTACCCGCGCGCGGTCGAGGCGCTGAACCGGCTGGAAACTCTGTATGCGTGGCCGAACAAGCAACGCATGCCAAACCTGCTGCTGGTCGGCCCCACCAACAACGGCAAGTCGATGATCGTCGAGAAATTCCGGCGGGCGCACCCGGTCGGCACCGACGCTGACCAAGAACATATCCCGGTGCTGGTCGTGCAGATGCCGTCAGAGCCATCGGTGATCCGCTTCTATGTCGCGCTGCTGGCTGCGATGGGCGCGCCGCTGCGCCCGCGCCCACGGCTGCCGGAAATGGAGCAACTGGCGCTGGCCCTGCTGCGCAAGGTCGGCGTGCGCATGCTGGTGATCGACGAACTGCACAATGTACTGGCTGGCAACAGCGTTAACCGGCGCGAGTTCCTCAACCTGCTGCGCTTCCTCGGCAACGAGCTGCGTATCCCCCTGGTCGGGGTCGGCACGCGCGAGGCGTACCTGGCCATCCGTTCGGACGATCAGTTGGAAAACCGCTTCGAGCCGATGCTGCTGCCGCCGTGGGAGGCCAATGAGGACTGCTGCTCGCTGCTGGCCAGCTTCGCGGCGTCACTCCCGCTACGGCGGCCATCCCCGATTGCCACGCTGGACATGGCCCGCTACCTGCTCACCCGGAGCGAAGGCACCATCGGCGAGCTTGCACATCTGCTGGTGGCGGCGGCCGTCGCCGCCGTGGAGAGTGGCGAGGAAGCGATCAACCACCGCACGCTCAGCATGGCCGACTACATCGGCCCCAGTGAGCGGCGGCGACAGTTAGAGCGGGAACTGATGTGAAGTCCGCGCCGCGCTGGCCGCTGCATCCGGCACCCAAGGAAGGCGAAGCCCTGTCCTCATGGCTCAACCGGGTCGCCGCCTGCTACCAGATGGACGTGCACGAGCTGCTGGCCCACGATCTTGGTCACAGCCAACTTGATGACCTGGATACCGCACCATCCTTGTCGTTGCTGACGGCGCTCTGCCAGCGCAGTGGCGTCGAGCTGGAGCGGTTGCGCAGCATGAGTCTTGCAGGCTGGGTGCCGTGGCTGCTCGACAGTCTCGACGATTCGGTACCAGCAGCCTTGGAAACCTATACATTCCAATGCGCGGTGCTCCTGCCCAAGCGCACCCGCAAGGTGCGGTCCATCACTCGCTGGCGTGCCTGGCTACCGAGCCAGACGATTCGCCGGGCGTGTCCGCAGTGTCTGAACGATCCAACGAATCAAGCTGTGCTACTCGTCTGGCAGCTCCCCTTGATGCTGAGCTGCCCGCAGCATGGCTGCTGGCTGGAGTCCTACTGGGGCATGCCCGGCCGGTATCTTCAGTGGGAAATCGCCGATGCTGCGCCGCGCCCTGCCGATGACGCAATCGCCTGCATGGACCGGCGCACCTGGCAGGCGCTGACGACGGGTTTTGTGGAGCTGCCGCGTCGGCGTGTCCACGCCGGCTTGTGGTTCCGGCTGCTGCGCACCCTGCTTGATGAGCTGAACACGCCGCTCTCGCACTGCGGCAGTTGCTCGGCGAGCATCCGCCATGTCTGGGAGCGCTGCGGCCATCCGCTGCGCGCCGGGCAGAGTCTGTGGCGTCCCTACGAGATTCTGGCCCCGGCGGTGCAGTGGCAGATGCTGGAGGCGGCGGCCACCGCCATCACGCTGATCGAGTCAAAGGCGCTGATCCCGCGCGGGGAACAGGCCGCGCTGTTTCAGACGGAGCCGTACACTGGTTTCACCAACGGCCTGCCGGCGAAGGTGCCGAAGCCGGAACCCATCAACCACTGGCAACGAGCAGCCCAGGCCATCGATGAGGCCATCATTGAAGCGCGACACAACCCGGAGACGGCCCGCTTGCTGTTCACACTGGCGTCCTACGGGCGACGCGACCCCGAATCCCTGGAACGTTTGCGCGCCACGTTCACCAAGGAGGGCATCCCGCCGGAGTTTTTGTCACATTACGAGCCTGAATGGCCGTTTGCAGGTCTTAGACTAAATGACGGGTTAAGTGACAGTTTTTGACGGCGAGAGCTTTCTGGCTCACACTGTCACATAATCGAACGTATATGTGACAGGTACGACATGCTGATAGGCTACATGCGGGTATCGAAGGCGGACGGCTCCCAGGCTACCGATTTGCAGCGCGACGCGCTGATTGCCGCCGGGGTCGATCCAGTACATCTTTACGAGGACCAGGCATCCGGCATGCGCGAGGATCGGCCCGGCTTGACGAGCTGCCTGAAGGCGTTGCGAACTGGCGACACACTGGTCGTGTGGAAACTGGATCGGCTCGGACGCGACCTGCGACATCTCATCAACACCGTGCACGACCTGACTGGGCGCGGCATCGGCTTGAAGGTATTAACCGGGCACGGCGCGGCCATCGACACCACGACCGCCGCCGGCAAGCTGGTCTTTGGCATCTTCGCCGCCCTGGCCGAGTTCGAGCGCGAGTTGATCGCGGAGCGCACGATTGCCGGCCTAGCCTCGGCCCGCGCGCGCGGGCGGAAAGGCGGCCGGCCGTTCAAGATGACCGCCGCCAAGCTGCGGCTGGCGATGGCGGCAATGGGTCAGCCAGAGACCAAGGTCGGCGACCTGTGCCAGGAACTTGGCGTCACGCGGCAGACCCTGTATCGGCATGTTTCACCCAAGGGTGAGCTACGTCCAGATGGCGAGAAGCTACTCAGCCGAATTTGATGCCGGCATGAGGCAACGTAGCGACAGCGTGGTTTGTCTCAATGGGAAGCGCTCATGATCGATCTTTGAAGGCCCGCAGCAGTCGTGTCACAGACAGGACGAACAAACCGGTCAGCGTGAGGGCTGCGATACCCCAGTACTCTCCGATGAACGCGCCGGCCGTCGTGCCGGCCAGCACAATGGCGAGAATCGGCAAATGGCAGGGACAGGTGAGCACGGCCAGCGCGCCCCACAGGTAGCCGGTGATCGGTTTGTGCGTCTCGGACGGCAAGCGCTCGGGGCTGTTCATGGCAGACTCTCCGCGTGCTGTGCCGGCTCGGTCGGCATGGTGGCCAACTGCACCTCCAGATCGGCCAACGCTTCGCGCCGACGCTCGACGAACTGGCGCAGAACGGCAAGCTGCGCGGCCGCTTCATCGCCGTCCGCAGCATCCAGCGCCCGGCACAGCCGCGCCAGCGCGTCCAGGCCGATGCCCGCCTCGAAGGCCGCCCGCACGAAGCACAGCCGTTGCAAGGCGGCATCATCGAACAGGCCATAGCCGCCCGGGGTGCACGCCACCGGACGCAGCAATCCGCGCAGCAGGTAGTCGCGCACGATATGCACGCTCACCCCGGCATCAAGGGCCAGCCGGGACACGGTGTAGGCGCTCATTGAAAACCTCCTTTTTTTATCCAGCGCAGCAGGAAAGCTGCTTCACGTCCTTGTTGAAGGTCTGCGCCGCAAGCTTCAACCCCTCGACCATTGTCAGGTAGGGGAACAACTGGTCGGCCAGTTCCTGCACCGTCATGCGGTTGCGGATGGCGAGCACCGCCGTCTGGATCAGTTCGCCCGCTTCCGGGGCCACCGCCTGCACGCCGATGAGCCGTCCGCTACCTTCCTCGATGACCAGCTTGATGAAGCCGCGTGTGTCGAAGTTGGCAAGCGCTCGCGGAACGTTGTCGAGTGTCAGCGTGCGACTGTCGGTCTCGATGCCATCGTGGTGCGCTTCCGCCTCGCTGTAGCCCACGGTGGCGACTTGCGGGTCGGTGAACACCACTGCCGGCATCGCGGTCAGATTGAGGGCTGCGTCGCCGCCGGTCATGTTGATCGCGGCACGGGTGCCGGCGGCCGCTGCCACGTAGACGAACTGCGGCTGGTCGGTGCAGTCGCCGGCCGCGTAGATGTTCGGGTTGCTCGTGCGCATGCCTTGGTCGATAACGATGGCCCCTTGCGCATTGACAGTGACCCCCGCCGCGTCCAGCGCGAGGCTGCGCGTATTCGGTGCCCGACCGGTGGCAACCAGCAACTTGTCAGCGCGTAATTCACCGTGTCCGGTGGTCAGCACGAATTCGCCGTTCACATGGGCGACCTGGCTGGCTTGCGTGTGCTCCAGCACCTCGATGCCCTCGGCGCGGAAAGCGGCTGTCACGGCCTCGCCGATGGCCGGGTCTTCCCGGAAGAACAAGGTGCTGCGTGCCAGGATCGTGACCTGGCTGCCGAGCCGGGCAAAGGCTTGCGCCAGTTCCAACGCCACCACCGACGAACCGATCACGGCCAGGCGTGCGGGAATGGTGTCGCTGACAAGCGCTTCGGTGGAAGTCCAGTAGGGTGACTCTTTCAGGCCCGGAATCGGCGGCACGGCCGGACTGGCACCGGTGGCGACCAGGCAGCGGTCGAACGTTACCTCGCGCTCGCCACCCTCGTTCAAACGGACGACCAGGCTCTGGTCGTCCTTGAAACGCGCTTCACCGTGCAAAACGGTGATGGCTGGATTGCCGTCCAGGATGCCTTCGTATTTGGCGTGCCGCAGTTCATCGACACGGGCCTGCTGCTGGGCCAGCAGTTTGCTGCGGTCAATCGCAGGCACAGTTGCCGCAATACCGCCGTCGAACGGACTTTCCCGGCGCAGATGGGCAATATGGGCAGCGCGGATCATGATCTTGGACGGCACACAGCCGATATTGACGCAGGTGCCGCCGATGGTGCCGCGTTCGATCAGCGTGACCGTCGCGCCTTGCTCGACGGCCTTCAGCGCCGCCGCCATCGCGGCCCCGCCGCTGCCAATGATGGCGATATGCAAACCGGCGCCCTCAAGTGCATCACGGATTTTTGGTTCATCTTTGAAATCACCAACCCGGATCGAGCCTTGATAACCCAATGCGGCGATGGCGGCCAGCAGTTGGTTGTGGCTCACGGCGGTGTCTGCCATGACTTGCGCGCGGCTTTCTGGATAGGACACCACAGCGGCATTCACGCCGGGAATCTTTTCCAAAGCATCTTTGACATGGGTGGCGCAGGATGTGCAGGTCATGCCATTCACGGTGATTTCGGTCATTTTTTTACTCCATTGAATTTCGGGGTGCAGCAGGCATCGGCTTGGCGTTTTCGTTGGATGGCGTAGATGGTCAAGCCGATGAAAATCGCCAGCGCAGGCAGCAGCACATATTCCAGATAGCCGGTCAGCGCGGACAAGCCGACCACACCGAGCAAAATGACCAGAACAGGGGTGAAGCAACACAGCGCCACGAGGGTTGTGCCAATGATGCTGACCCGCAGCAGTGTCTTCGGGTCTTTCATGATCAGTTCTTGACTGATGATGGGTAGCCCGCATCCTCGGTAGCCTTGGTCAGTTTCTGCACGCTGGTCTTGGCATCATCGAAGGTGACCACCGCTTCGCGCGTCTCGAAGGTCACGTCAACTTTACTGACGCCATCGACCTTGGAAATCGCCTTCTTGACAGTGATCGGACAGGCCGAGCAGGTCATGCCCGGTACGGACAACGTAACGGTCTGGGTGGCGGCCCACACGGGGGCAACAACGGCAGCGAGGGCAAGGGCGGAAAGCAGCTTTTTCATGGTGAACTCCTGTGATCAATAGAAAAATGGCACGACGTAGGGAAATCCGAGCGCGACCAAAACCAGCACGGCCACGCCCCAGAAAATGAGCTTGTAAGTAGCTCGCACTTGGGGAATCGCGCAAACCTCACCCGGTTTGCAGGCGGCTGACGGCCGGTAGATGCGCCGCCAGGCGAAGAACAACGCCACCAGCGCCACGCCGATAAAGATGGGGCGATAGGGTTCCAACACCGTCAAGTTGCCGATCCAAGCGCCGCTGAACCCCAAGGCGATCAGAACCAGCGGCCCGAGGCAGCAAGCCGAGGCGAGGATGGCGGCCAGCCCGCCAGTGAAGAGCGCGCCGCGCCCGTTTTGAGGTTCAGACATACGTTTGTCCTTTCGAATCTGAATTGGATAGCTTAAGCTTACTTCCGTAGTTATGTACGGAGTCAAGCGATATGGAAAACAATTTGGAGAACCTGACCATTGGCGTTTTCGCCAGGACGGCCGGGGTCAATGTGGAGACCATCCGGTTCTATCAGCGCAAGGGCTTGCTCCCGGAACCGGACAAGCCTTACGGCAGCATTCGCCGCTATGGCGAGACGGATGTAACGCGGGTGCGCTTCGTGAAATCAGCCCAGCGGTTGGGTTTCAGCCTGGATGAGATCGCCGAGCTGCTGCGGCTGGAGGATGGCACCCATTGCGAGGAAGCCAGCAGCCTGGCCGAGCACAAGCTCAAGGACGTGCGCGAGAGGATGGCTGACCTGGCGCGCATGGAGGCCGTGCTGTCTGATTTGGTGTGCGCCTGCCATGCGCGGAAGGGGAACGTTTCCTGCCCGCTGATTGCGTCACTGCAAGGGAAGAAAGAACCGCGCAGTGCGGACGCGGTGTAGCCCGAGGGAACTACGCCTTAGCGTGCTTTATTTAATGAGATGGTCACTCCCTCCTTCCCGGTACTATGCTGAGGACAGGCTTTCATTCGGAGAACTATCATGGAAAACATTGCGCTCATTGGTATCGATCTGGGTAAAAACTCTTTCCATATTCATTGCCAGGATCGTCGCGGGAAGGCTGTTTACCGTAA
>NZ_LNII01000035.1:0-3477 GCF_001463365.1 Enterobacter sp. 50793107
CACTAACATTACTAGCCAATTTTAAAACTCCTATACATAACCCGATAAAGTATTAAGATATTTAGCCTTTGGGTTCGATACCCTTACGACGTAGTTCTGAGCGCACAAGGCCTTTAATCCAATTACCTAAACTCATCCCTTCTTGAGCGGCGACTGCAGCCATTTGATCTTTCAGTTCAGGGTTAATTCGGATCTGAAATGCTGGTGCTTTACCAGCGCCTTTGGGCTGCTTGTCTCTCTGGATTACTGTTGACATGTGTGTACCTATTGAATAGCATGAATACCAAATAGGTACACACACTACCATAGTGACTGACCTATAAACAACGCCCCATAGTGCTCGCAACACATATGGGGCGTTTAACCACACCGTTATCTGGAGTAACGACTATGGCTGGAACACAGCATACCCAAACTCACCCCAAATTTACATGGCTATTCCTTGGTACACCGCGAGGTCACTCCTGTCTCCCGGTAGTTCTTCGCACCGTTGCAGACACTGAAGACACTGCCCGTGCAAAGTTCTGCGGCTGGGACTTAACCTTTGCCGCCAAAATCCGGACCGAAAGCCCGCTCTCAGTGTCGTTTATGGATCCTGAGAATCGCACCCTATGGAGCATTCTGGGTAGCGATCCTTACAGCAATGAAGCTTTGCCGTTGGAGGTGCGCCATGTATAAGTCCGACTTACCCGCTGATTACGAGATTCGCGTACTGGTGACGGTTAAAAACGGTCAGGTTACAGAGCGCCGCCTTCGTCCGGACGAAATCGTGGCCACACCGGAAGGTTTTATCCAGGCAGTTCGTCAGGCTGCTGAAGCATACGGTTTAACGGCTACCGACAAGGAATAAATTCATGATTAAAAAATTCAATCAGGTTCAGCCTGAGGGCATCGCTCAACCAAAAATCGAGCTTAACAGTCGCTGGAAAGATTCTCGCGGAGAAAAAATTACTGTCACATGCGTAACGGATAGCCGTATTACGTATGTCCGGGATGGGTATTCACATGAGTGTTTTTTTTCTGAGTACCGGTTCCGAAAAGAATTTATTTATCTCCCTGAGGAAAGCAGGGAGTGGCAGGAGACCGTAAAAGAAAACGTGCGTAAAAAAATCGCTGCTCTGCGCTCTTCTCTGCCGCTGAGTGTTGGATCTGACGGATGGGATAAGGGGCTGAAATGAAAAACGCACCGAATCTGAAACACCTGCCAAAAGAAAAATTCACGGAGGCAGTTATTTTTGCCGGGTCAGAAGCATACGCCCATGCGAAGGGTTGGGAAGAGGGGCTTGGTAAACAGATTGCCGAAGATACCACTCCTCCTGTTTACCTTGGGCCAAAACAACTGGCAGAGCTGGATAACCTGCGCATTGTGGATGATGGCCGTCGTGCCGTGCGGATTTACCTGGCAGGGAATATGAAGCCTATCCAGATTAATAACATTGCTGAAAAGCTGGCGCTGGCTGGCGTGCAGGATGCCAAATTGTATAAAGGCATCCCCGACCATGAGCCTGAGGACTGGAGGGAATATCTTTCTCGTCTGCGTGAACAGGTTGAAGTCTCTGTGCGAGAGGAGTCACTGCGGCACAGCCTTCCCTTAAGCGTGGGCTCTGATGGGTACGATCAGGAGCAGGATTACACGCTAAAAAGTTATCTTCCTGCTAACAGCCTGAGCAGTATCTACGGCCCGAGCGGTTCGTATAAAAGTTTTCTGGCGGTGTCCTGGGCTTGTCACGTTGCAGCCGGGATGAAGTGGGCTGGGAAGTCGGTATCAGCCGGCGCTGTGATGTACGTAGTAGGTGAAGGTGGTATTGGCGTTCCGCGGCGAATAAAGGCGTGGGAGAAAAAACATGGTGTGAAACTAAATAATCTGTATCTGGTAAACCGTCCGGTTTTCCCGGTTCGCCGTGAGGAAATGCAGGAGATGATCAAAGCTGCGCGTGACGTTAAGTCCAAAACGGGGCAGCCGGTTCGCCTGATTGTCATAGATACTCTAGCGCGGTGCTTTGGTGGTAACGATGAAAACGATGCTCGTGACATGGGGGCGTTTATTGAAGGCTGCGACGTCATCAAGCGTGAGACTGGCGCCACGTTGCTGGTGGTGCATCATTCAGGAAAAGACGATACCAAAGGCGCACGTGGTTCCAGTGCTTTCAGGGCTGCGCTCGATGCAGAGTTCAATGTCCGGCGCGAGGGGGATGGTGGGGCGATAATCCTGACCTGTACGAAGATGAAAGATTCGGAGGAGCCGAAACAGGCCGCATTCGATCTGCGTCCGATCGAATTGTTCACGGATCGTGATGGTGAGCTTATTTCGTCGCTGGTGGTGCAGGACCTGCCACGAGAGGCACGAGAACCTGATCCGGAACTTGCTGATATCAAGCACCTGACTGGGAACCACGCTGCACTCTGGCAGTCAATCCGGAGCCGAAAAGCCAAAGGTGAACCGTGTAATGTCTCTGTTATACGTGATGATATTACCACTCTGTTTGGAGAGAACGGCCGCAAAGGTTTTAAACGCTGGCTTGATAAACTCGTTAGGGAGAATATTATCTTTATCGATGATTCAGGAGATATCACGATAATTTAACCTGAAAAGTGCGGCAAGAAATGCGCGTGATGCGCGAAATGCTCATAAAACATACACTTGCCGCACTTTTTCCATGTATATACGAAGAAAGTGCGCGGTTTGGCATTAATCACCTGCAAACCCGTGCCATTACTGGTTTTAATGGCTGTACGGTGCATGTTGGATTGCGCACCTAAGTGCGCGGGATGAAAGTGCGGTGAGAAATGCGCTAGGTGCGGCAAAAAAGATATACTCTTTCATGATTATCAATGTCGATAAATAAAGATATACCTTACTTATTTAACAGCGGTAAATAAAATTGGAATGTAATTATTTTATTTTATTTTAAAGAAACGACTGAGCATTTCCGTTGCATTTGGGTGCATATAATGAGTTGGATGAGTTACATGCATTGATCTTCCAATTCTAATTGCATTTTTTTTATTTCTTCCAAAAAATAAATTTTTCCATGTAAGTATGTCGCCCTGATTGAATTTATTATCTTTTAATCTTTTTTCTAAGTAACCTCCAAATAGTTTGAACGTATGATAAGGCCTCGACTTCGAATTTTTTATGCTACTCAATTCATGTTCTAACATTTCTATCACTTCACCTTTTGGGTTAGTAATTGAGTAGTTTAGTGGCTTGCAGTATCTTCTTAATTCCCAGATGGTTCTATCCAAGGTTATAATTTCTAAGCCTTCGGTATACATAGTGTTTTGGAAGTATCTATTTGGGCCCTGCTCATTGAGATAATCTATGAATCGCTCACTTTTTACATCTAGGTCTAATTCAAGATATGGGATTTCTTTAATCTTTGCCAGCCCTTTGTTTAAATTGTGATTTAATTTTAATACTGGAACTCTATTATAAAGTAAAATCGCTTTAATATATTTCTCTACAGCTTGTTGCGA
>NZ_LNII01000036.1:0-1917 GCF_001463365.1 Enterobacter sp. 50793107
TATCAATGATTTTCTGGTGCGTACCGGGTTGAGAAGCGGTGTAAGTGAACTGCAGTTGCCATGTTTTACGGCAGTGAGAGCAGAGATAGCGCTGATGTCCGGCGGTGCTTTTGCCGTTACGCACCACCCCGTCAGTAGCTGAACAGGAGGGACAGCTGATAGAAACAGAAGCCACTGGAGCACCTCAAAAACACCATCATACACTAAATCAGTAAGTTGGCAGCATCACCTGGCAGCTGAAAGTATGAATAATAACGCCCTGACAGGATATTTTATTGCACCCTGTCAAAAGTCATACATTCTTTCCCGGTTTTTGCTTTCTCATACCGGATAACTCTATTTAAGGCTTAAGGATAACCTTCGTCCATCCTTCATCCCGCTCATCGAAGTGCTTATATCCGGCAGGAGCCTCTTCAAGCGAAAGACGATGAGAAATTATTTTGCCCGGACTGGCTTTATCGTGATGGATGAGGCGAGACAGCTGACGGTTATAGGCCTTAACGTTCGCCTGGCCGGTACGGATTGCCTGTCCTTTAAACCAGAAACTCCCAAAATCAAATGGCATCTTACCCTCTCTGGCAAGCTCCGATTCAGCCCCCGGATCCTGAGGAATAAAGACGCCAACCACACCAATTCCCCCGGTTGCTTTCGTCGACGCAACAAGACTGTTCATGGTGACAGAGTTATCTTCATGGCCATGTTTGTTACAGCACTGATAGCCAACACATTCGCAGCCACAATCCGTACCGCGTCCATCCGTCAGGTCGAGAATTTTTTGTACAGCTTCATCGCCAGTAGCATTGATGCCCGTCGCCCCCATTTTTTCAGCCAGAGCCAACCGGTCTGTGTGCGTATCAACCACAAACACCTGTGAAGCACCTTTAATGATCGCCGAATGAGCTGCCATCAAACCGACCGGCCCCGCGCCATAAATGGCCACGCTTTCACCAGGCTTCAATCCGGCAAGTTCTGTTGCATGCCAGCCGGTAGGAAAAATGTCAGAGAGCATCACATAATCATCTTCTTTTTCTGCCGCATCAGGGGGAAGAACAAGGCAGTTAAAGTCGGCAAATGGCACCCGAAGCAGTTCCGCCTGCCCCCCCTCCCAGGGACCCATTTCAGCAAAACCATAAGCTGCGCCTGCCGAACCCGGATTGGTAGTGAGACAAAAGCCGGTCAGACCTTTTTCACAGTTTTCGCAAAAACCACATCCCACGTTAAACGGCAGACAAACATAGTCGCCCACCTTAATACGTTCAACGCCTGAGCCAATTTCGACCACTTCACCCAGGTTTTCGTGACCCAGAATCCGTCCCTGTTCAAAGCTGGTCCGGCCCTCATACATGTGCAAGTCCGACCCACAAATGTTGGTGGTGGTGATGCGGACGAGTACATCCGTGGGGCGGACAATTTTCGCATCCGGTACGTCTTTTACTTTTACATCATAAGGACCGTTGTAAATTACTGCTTTCATGATCTTCTCCTTCTTGCGTGCGGAAAGGAAATGCTGCCCGGCGGATTGGGGTATCAATCGAGTTTAGCTGCCATAACAGATCTCGCGATCGGCGAAAGGACGATTAGGATGTTTCTTAACTAAGTGCATTGAAGTCTGTAAGACAGGTACTTACCGATGAAGGCTGCCTGGAAAACGTAAAAACATCACACGTTAATCCGGTTTTTTTAAGCAGGCAGGGGATTACGGACAGCTTTGAGCGAGAAGCGGATAAAGTAAATCTATCTCATTTCTGCATTGTGCCAGAAGTAGACATAGGTGAATTAGGTAACCCTAGTGAATCGCCACGGATAATCTAGACACTTCCGAGCCGTTGATAATACTGGTTTTCATATTCTGTCGGTGACATCTGTTCGCTAGAACCATGCCGACGCTTACTGTTATAAAACATTTCGATGTAATCA
>NZ_LNII01000037.1:0-7046 GCF_001463365.1 Enterobacter sp. 50793107
GTGTTTTGTTTTTTAGGAGGCGGCGGCCACAGGGTCCTACACTCTGTTATTCGTGGGCAGCGTCAGATGTGTGTAAGGGACAGTACCCGGCCTACGATCTGAGTTGTAGGCCCGGTAAGCGAAGCGCCACCGGGCAATGAGACTAGCCGCTCTTACGTTTCACATTCTTTTTCGTTCCCGCGCTACCGTTCGAACGCTGATGCACAATCGGCGTATGCTTGGTCAGCGCCGGGCGCGTATGGCGGTTCTGACGACGCGCTTCGCGCATCTCATCCAGCGTTGGTGCCGGCACCAGACAGTCGCGACGCGAGCCAATCAGATGCTTTTTCCCCATCTCTTCCAGCGCCTGGCGGATCAGCGGCCAGTTAGCCGGATCGTGGTAGCGCAGCAGCGCTTTGTGCAGACGACGCTGTTTATCCCCTTTCGGCACCACCACGTCTTCACTCTTATAACCAATTTTACTCAGCGGGTTTTTGCCGGTGTAGTACATGGTTGTGGAGTTGGCGAGCGGTGACGGATAGAAGTTCTGCACCTGATCCAGACGGAAGCGACGCTGTTTCAGCCACAGCGCCAGGTTCACCATGTCTTCATCGCGCGTACCCGGGTGGGCGGAGATGAAGTACGGGATCAGGTACTGCTCTTTCCCTGCCTGCTTTGAGTAGGTATCGAACAGCTGTTTAAAGCGATCGTAGCTGCCCATCCCCGGCTTCATCATTTTCGACAGCGGGCCTTCTTCGGTGTGCTCCGGCGCAATCTTCAGATAGCCACCGACGTGGTGCGACGTGAATAGCCACGGATAATCTAGACACTTCCGAGCCGTTGATGGACTGACCCCGCCCCGGTAGACGATCCTGCCCTATAGTTTGGACTGACCCCACGCCTGTAGACAAATCCTGTCCTCACGACGAGGCCTGTTCGAAGGCCTCCGGACTGACGCCGCCGAGGTGGCTGTGGCGCCGGGACCGGTTATAGAAGACTTCAATGTAATCGAAGATCCGCCCGGGCCAGATCCCTGGTTTTATATATGCGTTTTCTGATCCGTTCTTTTTTCAGCGAACTGAAGAACGATTCGGCCACCGCATTATCCCAGCAGTTGCCACGCCGGCTCATGCTCGGCGCCAGGTTATTGGCCCGGTAGAAGCGCTGCCAGTCGTCACTGCCGTACTGGCTGCCCTGGACGCCCTTCTAAGAGTCAAGCTGTTATCGGGATACTGTTGATCCGCCTGTTTTGATTGCGCAGTAACGTGTAAACTTCGCGGGAGATATATCGCTTTAGACAGCGTATCGCTTCCATTTTTGTATGTCCTTCGGCTACACGCCTGGCGACATATTCCTTTGTTTTTGCGTCAGTTCGTAAGCGTCCGATGGCGATGATGTGAAGTGCACTATTTGCAGCACGATCTCCACCACGATTAAGTCGGTAACGGTTCGTTTTTCCAGAAGAAACGGGGACCGGGCTGACACCACACAGTGCCGCAAATCCTGATTCTGATCTTAACCGTTGAGGATTGTCTCCGGCAGTGATCAGCAACTGTGAAGCGCTTTCGTATCCGATAGCATTACGTTTAATCAGCTCAGGTGCCAACTCGTCGACAATTGCCGCAATCATGACATCCAGATCAGCGATTTCGTCATGTAACTCGAGATAGCGTCGGGCAAGGGACTTTAATGAAATGCGATAAACGTTGGTTACATTGCGGTATTCACTGGCATCAGGTCTCCAGGAACCCAGGGTCCTGATGAGCTGCATGCGCGTCATATTTCTGAGCTGTTCACGTAATTCATCCGGGGCAGAGATAATATTTGAATGGATAATCTGGAGAGCGACTCTGCGGGCTGATATTGCTGTTTTTCGGCAAGTTTTTAATACCCGCAGGGACTCAATCATGCCATCACGCGTTTTGGGAGTAACTGTCCTGATGCCTGAGAATGCTGCATGAGCGGCACATTCAGCATCAATTGTGTCACTTTTACCCCGTTTGCGTCGCTCCATCCGGTCTGGAGCAGTCACCTCAAGAACTTCTAACCCGGCGTTCTGAAAATAACGAAGCAAACCGGAACCATAGGTACCTGTGCACTCAACACCAATTCGCTTTAATGTCCCAAACGAGGTCATCCATGCCAGCATCTGCCGGTAACCTTGTCGTGTTGTGGAGAAATACTGAGTCCCAAGGACTTTATTGTTCTGATCTACGACAGCGGCAACGTGCAAATCTTTATGTGTATCCACGCCACCCACAACGGCAGCTTCGGTAACTTTATCAACCATGACAGAGCTCCTGTGAGGAAACAGAGTTGAATCTCCAGACAGATAACCTGGACAGGACAGTAACGAGACAAGCCGTCAGGCCCTTCTTGAGTCACGCGCATCGGTGAGGAGATGCCTCGCATGAAGGCGCTTCCGGCAACCGACGGGTCCAGGGCAGGACACAAAAGGTCGATCGCTGTGTGAGTCAGGATGCGGGAAGGTCTTCACTGCATCAGTAATCACACCAATCTGGTTAAACGGCAAACTAAGTGGTGGTAAAGACTGACATCGGCATTATTACTATCGCTGTGGAACATCACCCCGACGGGCTTACCACGGGTTTCCCATGCCATTTCCAGTGCTTTCATGGTGAGCCTGCTGTCCGGCGAGAACGACATGGCCCAGCCCACTGGTTTTCTTGCGAACAGGTCGAGAACAACGGCGAGGTACGCCCAGCGCTTACCCGTCCAGATATAGGTCACATCACCGCACCACACCTGATTTGGTTCCGTTACGGCGAACTGTCGCTCAAGATGATTCGGGATAGCAACGTGCTCATGACCGCCACGCTTATACCGGTGAGTCGGCTGCTGGCAACTGACCAGCCCCAGCTCTTTCATGAGTCTGCCAGCAAGCCAGCGCCCCATCTGGTAACCTCTCTGGGTTGCCATTGTGGCGATGCTTCTTGCTCCGGCAGAGCCGTGGCTGATGCCATGCAGTTCAAGTACCTGACTGCGTAATACAGCCCGTCTGCCGTCTGGCTTTTCAGGACGGTTTTTCCAGTATTTGTAGCTGCTGCGATGAACCCCGAACACATGGCAGAGAGTGGCCACAGGATAACGCGCCCTGAGTTTCCCGATTATCGAGAACTGTTCAGGGAGTCTGACATCAAGAGCGCGGTAGCCTTTTTTAATATTTCATTTTCCATTTCAATACGTTGTAGCTTTTTCCTGAGCTCACGGATTTCAATTTGTTCCGGGGTAATGGGGGAGGCTTTTGGTGTTTTGCCCTGCCGTTCATCACGTAATTGTTTCACCCATCGCGTCATTGTGGAAAGGCCGACATCCATAGCGCTGGCTGCATCTGCCACGGTGTAGTTCTGGTCAACGACCAGTTGAGCGGATTCGCGTTTAAACTCTGCGCTGAAATTTCTTTTTTTCATTATGACACCTGTGTTGTTCTGAGGTGAGCATATCACCTCTGTTCAGGTGGCCAAATTCAGTAAACCACTTCATATCAGCCTGGAGCCTGTGTTGCCCGGTTGGCGCGGGATAATGGAATTAATGACAATCTGCTGTTTACCTGGCGCCAGCGTTACAGACATCTTCTGCCCGATGAAATACAACGGTCAATCAGAGAGCAAGACTCTGTTATCCCCGTTGTCCTGCCTGATATGGTCCTGTCACACCATGCTGAGCCGCACTATGAACCCGCCGCTCCAGCCTGCCGCGAGGCCATGACATGCGAGGTGACTGTCGGCGGTGCCAGCCTGCGTCTGTCCGGGGATTTATCACCTGCACTTCTGAAAACGCTGATCCGCGAGCTGAGCGGGAGGAGCCGATGATACCCTTACCGTCAGGCACTCGTATCTGGCTGGTTGCCGGGGTCACCGATATGCGTAAGTCCTTCAATGGTCTGGGCGAACTGGTCCAGCATGTTCTTGATGACAATCCGTTCTCCGGCCACCTGTTTATCTTCCGTGGTCGTAAAGGTGACACCGTGAGGATCCTCTGGGCTGATGCTGACGGTCTGTGTCTGTTTACCAAACGTCTGGAAGAGGGACAGTTCGTCTGGCCTGCTGTACGCGACGGCAAAATCGCCATCACCCGCTCACAACTCGCCATGCTCCTCGATAAGCTGGACTGGCGGAAACCTAAAACTGCACGCCTTAACTCACTGACGATGTTGTAAAAAGCGCATGACCGCATTATAAATGGGGTCATGAGTCAGGACTATCTCGCCCGTATCGCTGCGCTGGAAGACGCGCTTCGCCAGAAAGACAGCCAGCTCAGTCTCGTTGCTGAGACTGAGTCGTTCCTGCGTTCAGCGCTGGCCCGCGCAGAAGAGAAAATAGAGAACGAAGAGCGTGAAATAGAACATCTGCGGGCTCAGATAGAAAAACTGCGCCGAATGCTGTTCGGTACCCGTTCAGAAAAGCTACGCCGGCAGGTCGAAGAAGCCGAAGCCCTGCTGAAACAGCAGGAGCAGCAAAGCGATCGTTACAACGGCCGGGACAATGATCAGCAGGTTCCGCGTCAGTTGCGCCAGTCCCGTCATCGTCGCCCGTTACCGGAACATCTTCCCCGCGAAATAAACAGACTGGAGCCAGCTGAAACCAGCTGTCCTGGTTGCGGTAGTGATATGGCCTATCTCAGCGAAGTCAGCGCGGAGCAACTGGAGCTGGTCTCCAGCGCCCTGAAAGTGATCCGCACGGTCAGGGTGAAAAAGGCCTGTACCCGATGCGACTGCGTCGTTGAAGCGCCAGCGCCCTCACGTCCTATCGACCGGGGCATCGCCGGGCCGGGTCTGCTGGCCCGCGTGTTAACGGCCAAATACTGTGAACACCTGCCGCTGTATCGCCAGTGCGAAATCTTTGCCCGTCAGGGTGTGGATCTGAGTCGTGCGCTGCTCTCCAACTGGGTGGATGCGTGCTGCCGGTTAATGGCCCCGCTGGATGAAGCCCTCTACCACTACGTGATGGACTGCCGCAAACTGCATACGGATGACACTCCGGTGCCCGTGCTGGCGCCGGGCAGAAAGAAGACGAAAACCGGGCGTATCTGGACATATGTCCGTGATAACAGAAGCGCGGGTTCATCAGATCCGCCAGCGGCATGGTTCGCCTTCTCACCGGACCGACAGGGGAAACACCCTCAGCAACATCTTCGGCACTATCATGGCGTGCTGCAGGCAGATGCCTTCGCAGGGTACGACAGGTTGTTCAGCGCAGAGCGTGAAGGTGGCCCGTTGACAGAAGCGGCATGCTGGGCTCATGCGCGGCGCAAAATCCATGACGTCTATATCAGCACCCGGACGGCCACAGCAGAGGAGGCTCTGAAGCGCATCAGTGAGTTATACGCGATAGAAGAGGAAATACGCGGCCTTCCGGCATCTCAGCGGCTGGCCGCCAGACGGTCCCGAAGTTAACCGTTGCTGATATCCCTGCATGACTGGTTGGTGGAGAAAAGTGCCACTCTGTCGAAAAAATCCCGGTTAGGCGAGGCGTTCGCTTATGCACTGAACCAGTGGGATGCCCTGTGTTACTACTGCGATGATGGTCTGGCAGAGCCGGATAATAACGCTGCTGAGCGCGCGCTACGAGCGGTCTGTCTGGGCAAGAAAAACTACATCTTCTTCGGCAGTGATCATGGTGGTGAACGTGGTGCCCTGCTGTATGGTCTGATCGGAACGTGCAGGCTGAACGGTATCGATCCAGAGGGTTACCTTCGCCATATCCTGAGCGTATTGCCGGAGTGGCCCATCAACAAAGTGGCCGAACTGCTGCCATGGAACGTAGATCTCACCAATAAATAGCCGTCAATACGGCGCTCACTTAACGCTTACGTTCACCTGAGGTGTTTTTGTAGTTATCTGGCGTTACGTGACAGTGTTGGTCAGATACTTCCACCTCTTCAGAGTTAAAGTTTGATATATGGGAAAAAAACGCTCCCGGACGGGAGCGTAAGCCAGTGACTTCGGCGTCAAATGAGGGTCTGACAAGTGGAGCTGCGGGTTAATTCTGGGTGATCTGGCTGCGATGCTTTTCAGCCTGCTGCTGATGAATAACGGAAGATAGACCATTATTCGCCTTCTCATGCACAACAGCGGCTTTCTCATGCTCGTTCATTTCGGAAAATGGCTTAGCAGTTTCTTGGGTGTTCTCAGGTTTGGATTTCATCATTTTTTTATGCATTTCAGCCATGTCCTGATGGGCAGCAGAATTGCCGTTTTGCATCATTTCATGGGACATTGCGGCCTGATCGTGACCGCTCATATCCATCATTTTCATGCTCTCCCCGGCTTTGTTGAATAAATCAGATTTCGGGTAAGTCTCCCCCGTAGCGGGTTGTGTTTTCAGGCAATACGCACGCTTTCAGGCATACCTGCTTTCGTCATTTTGTTCAGCGCTCGTACCAGGGCCATAGCCTCTGCAACCTGACCATCGTAGTCACGCAGTGTCAGTGAACCTCCGAACAGCTGTTTTACCCGGTACATCGCCGTTTCCGCTATCGAGCGACGGTTATAATCTGTTGTCCATTTCCACCGCGCATTACTCCCGGTCAGCCGCTGATTCGCAACAGCACGGTTACGGTCTGCATATTCACCGGGCCAGTAACCCGCGCCTTTTCGGGGCGGGATAAGCGCGCTGATTTTCTTACGCCGCAGTTCATCGTGACAGAGCCGGGTGTCGTAAGCGCCGTCTGCCGATGCTGCCCTGATTTTTCTGTGAGTCTGCCGGATAAGACCCGGGAAGGCTTCTGAGTCCGTCACATTGTTCAGCGACAGGTCTGCACAGATGATTTCATGTGTGTTGCTGTCAACTGCCAGATGCAACTTTCGCCAGATACGGCGGCGTTCCTGGCCATGTTTTTTGACTTTCCATTCGCCTTCACCAAAGACCTTCAGCCCGGTGGAATCAATCACCAGATGCGCGATTTCACCCCGGGTGGGCGTTTTGAAACTGACATTAACCGACTTTGCGCGCTTGCTGACACTGGTGTAATCCGGGCAGCGCAACGGAACATTCATCAGTGTAAAAATGGAATCAATAAAACCCTGTGCAGCCCGCAGGGTCAAC
>NZ_LNII01000038.1:0-425 GCF_001463365.1 Enterobacter sp. 50793107
CAAAGGCAGGTTCTTTAAGGTAAGGAGGTGATCCAACCGCAGGTTCCCCTACGGTTACCTTGTTACGACTTCACCCCAGTCATGAATCACAAAGTGGTAAGCGCCCTCCCGAAGGTTAAGCTACCTACTTCTTTTGCAACCCACTCCCATGGTGTGACGGGCGGTGTGTACAAGGCCCGGGAACGTATTCACCGTAGCATTCTGATCTACGATTACTAGCGATTCCGACTTCATGGAGTCGAGTTGCAGACTCCAATCCGGACTACGACGCACTTTATGAGGTCCGCTTGCTCTCGCGAGGTCGCTTCTCTTTGTATGCGCCATTGTAGCACGTGTGTAGCCCTGGTCGTAAGGGCCATGATGACTTGACGTCATCCCCACCTTCCTCCAGTTTATCACTGGCAGTCTCCTTTGAGTTCCCGGCC
>NZ_LNII01000039.1:0-92648 GCF_001463365.1 Enterobacter sp. 50793107
AAGATGATCTGATTGCACAATTAGAGGGCATTATTAACATTCATACCTTAGCTATATTTAAAACTCTGATCCTAATATGTTCATTCGCAAAAATATTTATTTCCGCGATTGAGTTTTACTCAGAGCGGAAGATGGAGATCGACAAAAAGTATAATTCAAAATCCCTACTAATCAATGATATATCATCAACCATTAATTTATTAAACAACATCAAAAATAAAAAACATTAGAAATCATTAAGTTCCTTTCTGAAAAACAATGCTCCAATAAAACTAAGGATCATAATGAGTATATCAGAAACAACAACAATCGGATTCATAAAAGGGAAAGCAAACCCTAATAAATTAAAACCGGTGAAAACTGCTATAAACAATAGAATTGGCATATATTAATCCTCCAAATAAGTTATCATACATATAATGTCTATAAATATTTTTCACCGTTGTCAATATAATTACAATAAAAAGCAAGAGCTAATTTATAGAAGCGGTTGCACCGTTCTATAAAGCTCTTGCTTTTCTTGCTTCCTTTCAGTCAGGCAATAAAAGAAAAGCAAAACAATCAAGCCTATAGATTGACAAAAAACTCATTCATTATATAAGTTATATATAAAGCATATGGATTATGCTTACCAATAAATATCATATAAAATGGAGTTTATATGCATAAGATAAATTATACAGATGAAATAGATCTAACCAAAACCACCCGCCGTGGTAGTTTTAATAAAAATAAAATACCTTCAGAAGCAGTAAGAAGCTATTGTGTCAGTGTCCGTTTGAATGTTGAAGAACTGCAACTCCTGAATATTAAGCGAGGCTCTTATAAAAAAGGAGAGTGGCTTCGTATGGCTTCCCTTCAAAAGTTGCCTCCTATTATACCAACCATTAATACCAAAGCCTGGAAAGCTTTAACTGATATATCGCAAAAGCTAAATCGAATTGCGACCCATATAGATTGTAAAAGCAAGGACAGTCAGCTTACCCATACTGAATTGTTCGCTGTGAAGCGACAACTGGAAGAGCTTCGCACGAATCTTTTAAGTGACAGTATATGGAGCCTCCCGAATGAAGGGTATGCGAAAGATTCGCAGGGGTAAGAACTTTGCTGGTGTGGTTCAATATGCATTGAAACCGGGAGCACATCATAAAAGTGATCCCATCATCATTGGCGGGAACATGTTAGGTGATTCAGCCCTTGAACTGATCGCTGAATTCGATAGCACCAAACATCTTCGCCAGGATGTCGCAAAATCAGTTTGGCACAACTCGCTTCGCTTACCCAACGGTGAATCACTAACGAATGAACAGTGGTCTAGTATCGCAGATGACTATATGAAACGAATGGGATTCAGTGATACCCATCTCCGTTGCTATGTCTTACATGACGACGAAGGCCAGCATATACACATTATCGCCAGCAGAATCGACATAGCCGGTGGGAAGCTCTACTTAGGTAGGAACGAAAATCTTATAAGCACACGGATCATCAGTGAACTTGAAATCACTCATAACCTGACAGTGACCATGACAGCACCAAAGCAACCGAAGCGAAGAAAGGTTTCCCGCAATGAACAGATGCTTTCAGAACGGACTGGCCTTCCTTCCCCTAAAGAAGCTCTCCAACAGATACTTGATAAAAGTTTGGCAGATACACCTGACCTTTTAACCTTCACAAAACGACTGGAAGAAGCCGAAGTATCTTGGACGGCTAACATTGCTTCTACCGGTAGGATGAACGGCTTCTCATTCTCTTACCGAGATATAGCTTTCAAAGCTTCGCAGTTAGGCAAGAGTTACTCCTGGGCAAATCTTAGTAACCGTCTTAACTATAACCCCGGCCACTTAGAAGCTCTGCGAATCGACATACCTGCAAAGGAAGTTTCTCAAGCTCCCATGCCAATACCTGTTCCTGCTCCTGCTCCTGCTCCTGCTCCTGCTCCTGCTCCTGCTCCTGCTCCTGCAAAAGATGTTGCAACAACGGATATTCCAAGGGAAAGCATAAGTGAAAAAATTGCTGAACTCGAACTGCGACTCAGAGAAGACAGAAGAAAAGAAATAGTAGAAAAGATTCTTCAAAAAAACGCAGTACAACAGCAAAAGCATCTCAGGCTTATCGGCTGGCTTCCATTTCTTAGAAGGCTTGCAGAGCTTCTCCGAAGCTATGGTAAGAGCATTCTTCACAAGCCCCTCCCTGGATTCTCAAAACTCTATGCAACCCGACTTCTACATAAAGAAAGGAAAATTCATTTATAGACAATAGCTTACCGCTTACCCCTGACAGCAATATCGTTTGTGTAGTTGTTAATTTAGGATAAGTCAACAACAAATTGATCGTTATTACAGATCGATAAATTAGTTATGATAGTCAAAAGCTATCAAGTGACGATCATCGATCGGTACAAGCAATTTTACTAAAGCCAACGAGTCATCGAGAATCCCTACAAACACGCAGTAAATCTTCCACCCTGGGGTTGCTATGAAAAACGAAACAATTAAGTGCCCGTTCTGCTTTACACAAAGTCCTCATGGTGTGCGGATTTGTAAAGGCTGCCATGCAAAGATCGCTTACGGTGAAAGCCCGCTCAGTGTGGCATTCCTGTTTCAATTCGTTGCATTTGGGCTCGCGTGGTTAGCATTTTCGTGGACTGGCAGCACTCTTGTATCAGTCATTACGTTTTTCGTAAGCATCATTATTCTTATCTATAAAATTAAAAAAACGTATGCAGACAGAGTTGTTTTTATACGGTGAAATTAATTTCACACAACCGCAAACCCAAAATGAGAAAGTAAATGAACCGATTTATAAAGTCCTCTTTTTTTATTATTGTCTTCCTGCTTTCTGGCTGTTCAACATCAGGGAACCAGAACCTTAAAAACGAAACACCTCAAAGCCTCCAGTCAAAGATCATTAAAAACAAAACAACTAAGACAGAATTAATCACTATGTTAGGTGAGCCTGATACAAGAACTACACTCGATAGTGGCAACGAGCAATGGAGATACTTTATGTATAACAATCAGTTCAATGCCTCAACTTTCATTCCTGTAGTTGGGCTTCTAACTGGCGGTTCCCAGACTCAGTCTAAAACTCTCGAAATCGACTTCAAAGGAGAAACCGTAAGCAAATGGACATTCTCTACTGATAATAACAATACAAAATCTGGCATTCTCCAGTAAAATACTTAATCAGGAACAAGTCTAATGAAAATATCTTCGGTTCTTGCTGTTATTATTTCTGCATTTCTTCTTACTGCATGTAGCAGTGAGCCTTCCCAAGATGATATTTTTAAAGCTATGCGAAAATGGACTGGAAGCTATCTGACTTCAGTAAAAAAAGTAGATTGCACAAAAGAATCTGATAAAAGCTATAAGTGCAATATAATTATGGATATGAGCGGAACAAAGCAAGCTGGAACAGTTAAATTAATAAAATCAGATGATGGCTGGCAAGTAGGAAGTTATTAATAAAGTAAATTAGTAAAATGAAGCTCCCGAAAGGGAGCTTTTATAATCTAACATTTTTTACTCTAACGACTTCATGGGTTAGTTCTTTCTCTATTGCTTTTATCTCATATTGAGTTTTGATAGCCATAAAGATTTCTTCTGCTCGTTCTTGATTGCTATCTATGTAGTTAACAAGCGAGTTTAGTTCTCTGAGAACAGCTTCTTTATTGTTTAATCGCTGTAACAGATTACTCGTAAGGCATTTATACACAGAACTAAACATCGTCATAATATTGTCTATGTTTCGGTTAGAACGGGTGTATAGTTGTTTTGGATAGAAATACTTTAAGTGATAGCCAACGAACACTAAGTATAAATGATAGGAGAAACTTTTATCATGTGGCTGATATTGCTTAGAGATATATTTATCTACGATGACGATAAGCTGCTCTTCCAGTGTTACCACTGGAAAGTTGTTTTGTTTGTCCATAAATTGCATCCTTGCAAGTTAGTTTTGTCTTCCTGACTATATATACAAATACCATATTAACATAACCTGTCAATAGGTAAAACCTATCAAAATATTATTTTCTTGCTCTCTGTGGAAATTCTTCTTCAAGAATAGAAGCCAATATATTATGCCTGTAAGCATTTTCGTGCATTCTTTGAATCATAAGCAGTAAATTATTATTTTCATATTTTAGTGCCGAGTTATCATTTTCAAGTCGTTCTATTCTTTTCGCCGCAAGGCTCAGGCTACCGGGTAACTTCGTATTTTGACGTTTAACCATACCAGATCTTTTTCTGGTCCTATACGCAACGACAATCTCACTATGCTGGCTTAATGCTTGCCGTGTAGGTACTTTACCTAAAATTTTTTTGCAAGCCACGCATAAAGAATCCCAAGTGAAATCAGGCTTACTCCAGGTTTCAATAAGTTTAACAATAGCTTTTATTTCTTTATCATAAAACTTTCTTGCCATATAATCTCCTCACATTAATATGTATTCAATTTCCAATCTTAAATTTTTAATTTTTTCCAGAATATATTTTCTTTTTCTTGGATCTGAATTTTGGATTTTTAATTCTAGTTTTTCAAATTTATCTTTAATCAAATTCATAATAATCGATTGTTCATTAAATGAAGATGCTGAATTTTTTGTTTCTTCGTAGGTGTTTCCGTTCAATAGTTTCCTTGATAGTTCTGATAACTCGTTGTGAGACATATGATCATATACTGAATTCTGCTTAACACTCCTTCTCCCAGACCATTGGGCAATTTGTATCTCTGACAATACGCTTCGTTGAGCTATAGTATTAAGTAAATGTCTAATTTGATGGCTGCGGAAAATTAAAACAGAACCATCACAGTTAAAATGTATATTCCTATGAAATATGTTATTCATATTATCGGTGCGAAAATCCGCTCTAAAATACTTTGAAGATGCCTTAATTGTTGTAAAAATATCAGCACCCTTGATAGAGTCCAATAAATTATGATTTATGGAGCATAAATTAGCATTAATATTTTCAGAATTAACATTCTTTCGCTCTATATAAATCCAAAATGCTTTTACACTGACTGTACCATGTTTTATCTTAGCCAAGAATTTTAGATTTTCTTGGGAGATATTTAATTGATTTATAACAAAGCCAAGTTTGTGGAGATCTTCAATTGTTAAACAATCAAACGCACTTTTGTTTAATGACTCGTATAAATTAATTTCCCCTGATTTTATTAACCGAGAAACAACCCTTGCATTCCTTGTAAGTTTTTTCAATCGCATGATAGCCTTTGAAGCTACAGAAACCATACAGTCTGGAATCCATTTGGTATTGTATCCAAAGCCCTTCAAAGAAAGAAATCGCAAACCATATCTTGATATGCCATTACTATCTTCAACTATAACTTCACAGTCCTCTTCTAAAAGCATAATTTCACTAATTCGAGATGGAGCACATAAGAGCAATGCAAAAATAGAAGATGTAAATATATCCCTTTCATTAACTGGATTAGAGCTAAATATTTTACCAATAAAATCTATAGCCTTTTCATCAGGAAGTTTTTTCTGATTGGATAAATTTCCCATCGAATCCATTGTGCTATTTGTGTAAGCATCATATGCCTTAAATGGATATGACCATCGTGTAATGGATTCTGGCAACATTTCGTTCTTAGACATAAAAGAACATAATACCCTAAGATCTAAATATATTCTATAAGAAGTGGATATTGCAAAATTTTCTTGAACAATAGTCATAACTTCATCTAATACTTTATGATCTATACTTGAAATCTTAACTTCTTTATTTGTTTTATCTATGGCAATTTCTAATATCCTAAATAATCTCAGCACTCTGAAAGCTACAGATAAATCATGAAAGCACTCATGCCATACATATGCTTTTGCGAACTCTGCAATGTTATAATTCATTAATTTCTTATTCTTGTTCCCCATTCTAACCTTGATTCCGCTAAAAAATGTAATTCCGCCTCCCCAACTTGAATTATCCCACTCAAAATTTCCAAAATTTTTCGCATGGGCCTTATTAGCGATAATGAAGTTATTAATCATTTTATCATGGATTTCTTTCATCACTTTATCCTTCTTTTAAATGCTATTGATCATATCGTCGATAGAATTAGTTACTAACGATATTGCTGTATTATCAAAAGAGTTAGTTTTATATCCACCGCAGTATTCTTCTATCAAATGCTTCAAAGAATCTAACTCTTTCTGAAGCTCTTTTCCCTCAATAAATTTGTTAGCCAGTGGCTTCATTAGTTCATTTACAGCTTCATTAATTCTCTTGCCATTTTCCGCTGTATTTTCTATATAACTCATAACAGAATTGATTGAAGAATGGTCCAAAACATTTGCTATCAGTGAAGGACTATAACCCAATTGTGCAACCTTAGTGCCTAATGAATATCTAAATCTGCGCGAATTTATACACCCCAGATAGGCTTGATATTCATTTATTGAACGATTTATAGTGTTCCTTATTTTTAGTGTTATGGCATAGGGGTTAAGTTTTAATCCACCACTTTCAATCATGTTTAGCTCAACACATCCTTTTTTGAATGGATATGTGTTTATAAAAATTGGTAGTTTTCTCTTTTGTTTTTCACTTAAATCGATTTTTAATGTGTCACTGACCAGCGAATTCACAGCTTCAACGAGATATGTCAATTGGCTAAAAAGCTCTTCTGGAATTTGTAATTTTCTAAACTCTTTTCTATATCCATTTCGTTGTTTAATTCTTGGGATATTGAGAAAGTACTCTCCATTAAAAGCAAAGAGATCACCAGCTTCAAGTTGAGATATTTGCATAGGTCGCCGCCCGGAATATGCAACAAGGAAGGTTAGCAGATAGTTTGACAGACTTACCTTTTCTTCCTTATAAGCTATCGCTACAGAATCTATAATTACCTTTAATTGCGAGTCACTAAAGGGACCTTTTTTATAATCATGTGTCTTTATAGACTTGTTTGCATTTGTTTTTTTAACTTTAATATTTTCTAAAAATATGATTGCTTCTGCCGAAAACAAAGATGGGTAAAGACTACTCATCTTCATAAAAAAATATTTGACTGTCTCTGCATGTGTGTAATCTAATGAGCTCACAACTTTATAGTAATACTTTATGCAATCTTTAGAAAACAAGCTATCATTCGTATTACAGGCCTTAATGTAATGCTTTACTGCATAAAACATTTTCTTAGTATAACTGGCACTATAATTTATAGCGAAATATGCCAAAGTGGTTTTGATAGGTATATATGCACTGATGACCACTCTTAAAGAATCAATGTTCAATGTTATACTTTCACTTATCTTCCACTTGGAATAAGAAAAGCTCACTTTGAAATTACCATCCTTGGTTTCAAAAACCGAATATTGACTTTCTTGTAGCTTTCTTAGCGTTTGAAACATTGGATTTGTCCTCTACTATGTTTTTGAGTGGATTAATAACAGCCATTATTTTTCGGCTTTCTTGTGCTATAAATGCTTGGTTATAGATATCTGAGGTTGTACTATTCTTTTTCCACCCCATAAGATAATTTCTTACTTTCTCATAAGTAATATATTCCTGAGAGTTCGAATTCATGAGCATCATTTCTGAGAATTTCACATTCCAAGTATGTCTTAGCGAATGCCCCACAATATCGCTCAATACATTACTATTTTTCCTAATTTGTTCGAAAATTTTCTGATAACCTGAAATAGTTAATGCATGACCTAATTGACCTTTACTGCTATGAGTAACAAGCAGATAGTCATGCTCCCCTGCATGACACTGCTTACCTCTGAAATCACTAATATAATTCTGTATTAACTCAGTCAATTCTATACTCAATGGTATTTTTCTTTCTAAAGTTTTAACCAATGGTTGCCTTAATCGTGGTTCGTTTTGATCATCTGGCCTTCTTACTATGCATAGACTTTTGTGGACATAGTCAAAATCAACCAACTTAATATTAAGTAGTTCCCCTCCCCTAATACCTGTCTCTAACAAAATTTTAATTATTAGATTATTTCGAAACCTTACATGCTCCGAAAATGGATTAATCTTAGATTTAACACTTACCATATCAGTCAAAATTGTAACTTGCTCATTTGTCAATGATTTGCTTTCGCTTTCAATATTGTAATTCTTTCCGTTCTCTATTCTTGGCTTTATAAAATCAAATGCTCGACTGATTGCTTCATAACGAGAAGAATCAATATTATTGATAGCAATGTTATCAAAAAACCATTTGACGTAATTTTCAATTGTCATTATCTTGAAATAAAGGGTTCTTTTAGAGACATGTTGTTCTTTAAGAATGCTTGTAACATTCTCTAAGTCGTTTCTGTAAGAAAGGGCATTCATTAACCCGAATAAATATCCTTTGTTCGAGACAAGTTTTTCGATGTCAGGATTTACCATATCAAAAACATCCACATTCATGTAAGCATTATATCTTTCAAATAAAAGCAAAGCATTTGCTATTGCTTCCATTGTTGAAAATGAATAGCTATTTGTTCGTGAAATAACACTCATATATAAGTTAGAATAAACCAAGGGTAATCCGTTGCTCTCATTAATAATAATGCAACTTCTGATACCATCTTTATTCTTCAATCTTTTTATTTTATATTTCAAAGTCATATCGCCTCTATTTACATTTAATTGTCAGTGAAAATAAATAAAGCATATAACATAAGCAATTTACAAATATATTTTCCTGAATTTAACATTATTCCCTTTTACAATGACGCATACCGGCCGAAAATTTATAATATCCCTCTAGAGGGATATTATAATCCTTTCTTTTCACTTGAAATAGTTAACCCATTATTTTAAAAGAAGTTAAAGGTGTTTTGTAAATCAAAAAGCAAATAGCACTATCATTTCAACAATGCAATTTACAAAATAGTACTAAATATAGGTTCTTTCAAAGAATGGTTTTCAACCCAATCTGATATCGAATTATCCGTTTCGATAAATTTCTAATTTCATCTGGGCATTTAATTAGCGAGAACCATGTCTCGTAAACATAAAACTGCTCGAAAATATCAAGCTCAGAGATCGCGTCTAAAGGTTGTCTCAAATTTCCGACAAGATACTGACTGAGCCAGTAAATGATTTCTTTATTAAAATCGCTATTCGGCAAATCATAAATCGCTCCGGGTTCGAAGATCTTGCAAAAAAGATCCTCGCCTAAATTGCACATATGGTTTTCTTCATTCATAAATTCTTCGATATTCATAAAAATCTCTCCCACGTTTAATTAAGCAGCTTTAATTCTGCTTGTTTCGATAACTGATTGAATCCACTCGTCAACTTCACTCTCGACAAAAGCAACGGCACGAACCCCGATCTTAACGGGTGCCGGAAACCGACCTTCACTAATCAGACGATAGATCCAGGCCCTGCCGAAACCAGTTCGTTTCAAGACTTCTGGTAAACGAATTAAGCTTTGATTGGTTGTATTCATTTGGCTGTCTCCTCCGCTTCCGTTAAGGAGATATTAGCCACACAGATTTGTATCTATGAAGGGAGGGCTGATAACTGAAAATTTAGATGAGGGAAGAATGGAGAGAAATTTAGGGGAAGAAAAATATTTTCACCATCCCCTTGACAATTGCATGATGATTTATATCTAGAGAGATCCGAGTTCTGAAATCGGTATGTTGATGAGATGACTGTTTTTACTAAGAAAGTACTCCAAACTACGAGTTATCTCTCCATTTAAAGCCTTCTCAGCAACGGGCCTATCTGTATCTTTAATGTGATCTTCGCCTCTAATCTCGTGAGTGAAATCAGGATACAACACACGAGACAAGACCATATTTGAGATTTTTGCTTTTTTGAATTTTGACCAAATTAGTAGATCCATCATAGGAATAATGTTGTAATCGACAAGTTTTCTTATTTTTGCGAGCCCTATCTTTTCTGTTTTTACTGGGTCAATCTCGTATTCTTTCCTTAGAGTTGGAAGCATAGTTTGCAGGGCTGATATAATTTCCTCATCACTAGATAACCCCAAATCAAATGATACATACATCTTGCTGCTATTTTTGTTGAGAAAAAAGTCTCTCATAGTTTTTGTTATTGGTTTCTTTTTCAACTCTTTTTTGAAATCACCATTTTCTTCAAAAAAATCCATGCTAAACATTATCAACTTATTCTCTAATTTTTTTATATCACCAAAGCTAACCTGCGCAACATGTCTTTGGCCCTTGCCAAAATGACCATGATTATTATCTTGTCTGCTTAAAATAGGATTACCTTCAAGGATAGACCTTAAATTTTGATTATCATCTTCCCATCCAAAATTTACACTGTCGAAAATCGCTTCTCTAAAGACAATCTCTCTATGTAGTTCCTTGATTGTAAACGATTTTATCGGTTCATAGTTATCAAGATTGAACCAGTTCTTTAATTCCTCAAAGGGGCTAATTACTCTCATAAACCGCTCTTAGATATAATTATTGAAAATACCATTACATTTGATATTTATAAAATAAACACCATCAGATTTTAATACTAATATTCAGTTAACCAACCGGAGAAAAGTAATTTGCTCCGGTAACTGATTATGAAGGATTAATGCGTCACACACTTTTCCATGAATGCATCAAGGAAATCGTCTGTAATTCCTTGAGGATTCCTTCTTGCACATAATGAATAGAGTTCCTCTACAGCAGAATAGGGGAAGAATCGAGTATCTAATTCTTTAAATTGTGGCATATTAGAAAACTCTATAACTTTATTTCTATATTCGTCAGGTGCCACAACGGTCCAACGTATATTTTTTAACTGTGGTGCATAATCATAAAATTGTTTCATCCTTACCAAACCACTTTTAATACCAGTGCTATGCTCAATCTCCATAACTGCAGGCATTAATTTTCCATTTCGAAACCAAATACAATCTATAAGCCGAGCTTCTTTGATAGCTTTATCATATGATTGAAGCACTTGTTCATTTCTTAAATTATCTATGACCCCATCCATTTGGGCTATAGATTTTCCATTATATTGGAGGCCACGATCATTTGCTGCAACCCATGTCCGATAACCTAAGTAATGACCTATTTTTACTAATGAGATTTGAATTTGTGCATGACGTCTTTTTTCCTCAATCGTCATTCCTTTAGTAGGTAAGATTGTCTCTATATCAACTGATTGATGGACAACATCTAAATTCATTTCAGAAATTATAACATTAGTAGTATGTTCTATTGCTACACCATTTTCATGTGGGTCATTTGGTCTATAAATAAGGTGCTTGTGACCTTTTTTAATATTTTTCTGAGTGTTCATTACCTCAAGGCGATCAAGCTTACACCAATAAAACTCAGGAGTATGGGCCAAAAGGCTTTCGAGAACAGCACGTGTATTATAGCTTGCACCAAAAATACGATCCAAATTGACAGGGACATCTTCCTGTAAAGCATTAGCCAATCTCCACAACATTTGTGTGGAGATGCTTTCCGATTTAGAACTATGCAGTGTCTCACCCTTTTTTGGATCGAATCTTTTGAATTCTATTGGGCCTTCGGGAAGTTGAACATTCGTTACAATGATTCTTCCCGAATTTCGCACATTTACATAATTAAACTGCGTGTTTCTTGGTAGATTGGCAATCGCCTGTGCTAAGTTCGCCGCAGTTACTCTCATATTCGATTCCTAAATGCTCTATAATAGATTTGGCAATACCGGCCGCTGCTAAGTAGGGTACACCGTTACCGACAGTTTTAAACATATTAGACAGAGTCATATAAGCAGGTAATTCAAATTCTTTTGGTAAAGACTGAATTGCTAATGCTTCGGCAACAGTAATTCTTCTTGGTTTATAAGGATGTAAATGTACCTCATTATTACCGTAAGCAGCAGTTGGTGAAAATCTCCATCTATGTAACCTTTTATAGGATTTTTTACTATCATCCCCTTCTTCGACAGTCAAAAACCTCGCAAGCCCTGCTCTTGCCGCGAATACATGCTTTGCATTTGGATGATTATCAACCTGGTTTTTCTTGAACCAATGCTCTACTGTTAACTCTTCTGGGATACCCTTTGGTTTTATAACAGAAGTGTTTTCTGAAAATTGGTTTGTCGTGGGCCATTTATATTCAAATGCAGTTCTTTCAGGGTAGACTCTTTGCCCCCAATTGAATTGGCTTGCATATTTTTCATCAAGGAAACCAATCAATATGATTCGTTGCCTATCTTGAGGAGCACCATATTCAATAGAATTTATTAGTTTTTCATGCAAACAATAACCAACCGATTCTAATTGAGTTTTTAAATGGTCAAAAAATTCCCTATGTTTACTGGTACGGTATAGACCTTTAACATTCTCAAAAAGAAAGAAATCTGGTTTCATTTCAAGAATGATATCAATATAGCTTTGTGAAAGCCGACCGTTTTCACCATCTCGACCTTTATTTTTACCCGCTACAGAGAAATCCGGGCATGGTGGACCACCAATAAATCCAGTCAATCGCCCCTCATTTTTAAGTTGAAGCATAGAAGACTTAATTTTTTCATGTTCTACATCTTCAATACTGCACTCTGCATACCCAAAACGAGGTGGTGCTATATTTAATTTTTTCCTCGAATGTTTATATGCATCCATAAACGGAGCATGGTATTCATTCACGAAAACCACTTCATAACCATTTTTTTCAAATCCAAGATCAAGAAATCCTGAACCAGAGAAAAAAGAAAAAATTGCGGGGTTAATTGTGGACATTTTTTACCTATTAAATTTAAATTAAAAATATAGCCATTGTAATCATATCACACGGCTATGCCAGTGGATAGTTAATCGTTGATCAAGCTACTTTGTTGTAAAATCAAAGGGACTGATAAACCTATCTTTCAAGGCATTAAGGTAATCAGCCCACCACTGCAACATAAGCCTTCTTTCATCAAGGTGTTCTGCTTTATGAATGTAGGCAGCACGAACGGAGTTTCGCTCTTGGTGGCTCATCTGCCGTTCAACAGCATCCCTTGACCATTTTCCCGATTCGATCAACGCACTACATGCCATCGCACGAAAACCATGTCCACATACTTCAACCGTAGTGTCGTAGCCCATAGACCTTAAAGCCTTGTTTACCGTGTTTTCACTCATAGGCTTTCTAAAATCATGATCACCAATGAACACAAGTTCACATTCACCGCTGATTTCTTTGATAGCTTTGAGGAGTTCTATAGCCTGGCGACTTAACGGCACGAGGTGTGGGGTCTTCATTTTTGAGCCTCGATGAGAATGTTTGACCCCTGGCAATGGCTCACGTTCCCCAGGGATAGTCCACATGGCATTGTCGAAATCTATCTCTGACCAACGAGCAAACCTAAGTTCACTGGAACGAATGAAAATGAGCAATGTCAGCTTTACGGCTAACTTCGTGAGTTTTCTACCCTTGAAACTATCAATTCGTTCTAAAAGTTCTGAGAATCGTTCGAATGGCAAAGCTGGCCTGTGGACTCTTTTAGCTACTGCAATAGCTCCTGCCATCTCCTGGGCAGGGTTGTAATCTATCAGCCCGTTCTGGACAGCATATCGCATCACTGCCGTTGTTCTTTGCTGTAGGCGGGAAGCAACTTCCAGTCGCCCAGAAGCTTCAACAGCCTTGATAGGGGCAAGAAGATCTCTGGTATTAAGCTCGGATATTTTTCTTTTACCAATAGCAGTAAAGAGACCATCTTCCATGCTTTTTAAAACTCTCTCGCTATGGGAATCTGACCATTTCCTTTTACAAGCCTTATGCCAGTCCCTGGCAACAGATTCAAAAGTAAGAGCTTCGCTCTGCTCGATCTTGTCTGCCTTTTTCTTCTCGGAAGGGTCGATACCATCAGATACCAACTTTTTAGCCTCATCTCGTTTCCTGCGAGCTTCACCAAGAGAGACCATTGGATAAACACCCAATGCTAAAACTTTCTGTTTGCCATCGAAACGGTATTGGAGTCGCCAGTATTTTGAACCATTGGGGTTGATCAGCAGGTGCATACCCTGCCCATCTGTGAGTTTGAAAGGTTTGTCGGAGGGCTTGGTAGTCCTAACTTTGATATCAGTAAGTGCCATCAGTTGATACCTCCGCTGTTGGTATCAAAATCAATCGAACCGAAGATACCACCAGTTATACCATCATTCGTTGGTATATGTGGATAGAAGTAAGTAGACGTGAACAGACTAAGAAAGGCCAAAACTCTGCTTAACTTACTGTTTTTATGGACTAAAGTAGACGTTGGTAGACTTGAAAAAAGCTTTTTATGGTGCCGAAGGCCGGACTCGAACCGGCACGTATTTCTACGGTTGATTTTGAATCAACTGCGTCTACCGATTTCGCCACTTCGGCACTGAAGGGGATGCGGAAACGTTGTGGATTATACCTGTCGCGCGCCGCCATGCAAGCGACGACGCGCGAAACCCGCGCTAAGTGCCCAAAAAAACAGCGCTACCGTCAGTCCAGCTCAGACACCGCCAGCCGAATCACTCTCGCCGCCTTCTGCTCCGGCAGCGCCAGCACCTTGGCCCACATCTCCTGCACCATATCGCAGGAGAGCTTCTCTTTGCCCACCGCCTTCTCCGGCGTCTGCAGCAGCTGGATGTCCTCGCCGTACTTATCGGCAAGTTCTTTCATAATCGGCCGGACATCTTCGACTGCCGCCTCACGCTCGGCTTGGGTCACGGTGTGGCGGTTTTTGCCGTAGGCCGCACGCATCATGTCGGCGTCGGCCTGCATGCGCCGCGCCATCAGGTCTTTATCCAGCATGCGCATCGGGTTTACGCCGCCCTTCACCATCGGGTAGAGGAAGCGGAAGCAGGCGTCATCGCTCACCTTCTGGATGGCGGCGGTCTGCTCCATGTTGATGGTCATGTAGTTCACCACGTTGGCGTCCGGGGCGTTTTGCAGGCGCGTCATCTGCAGATGCAGGATCTGCGGCTGGATGGTGTCGATAATCTGCTGCTCCGGCTCGCCCGCTTTTTGCAGGGCGGCCATCTGGTCGAGGATGCGCTGATGCAGCGCGGGCTCCTGCTCCTTAATCACCTGCCAGGCGGGCATCGCGTTGAGGGCGTTATCCATCTGCCGTTCCGGGGCGCGCTGCCTGTCGAAAAATACCCAGAACGCCACGGCGGCAGCCGCAATGACGACAATCACAATACGGGTCCACGTTTTATTCATCTCGCATCCTTATCCTTGAGTTATGCCGGTTTACACCGGCACGCCGCTGTGGAAGCGAAACTCGTTGTCCGGTGTCGAGATAAGTGTGGCTTCAATTTCGCCAAAAAGCTGTATGCGCGGTGAGATATCGTCGTCGCTCACCTGCTGGGCCAGCGTCAGGTAGTCCTGATAATGGCGCGCTTCCGAGCGCAGCAGCGAGAGATAGAACTTCTGCAGGTCGTCGTCGAGGAACGGGGCCAGCGCGGCGAAGCGTTCGCAGGAGCGGGCTTCGATGTAGGCGCCGCAGATGAGCTTGTCGATCAGCGTCAGCGGCTCGTGGGTGCGCACTTCCTTCAGCATCCCTTTGGCATAGCGGCTGGCGGTGATTTTGACGTACGGAATGTCGCGGGCCAGCATCGCCTCGCGCACCTGCCAGAAGTGGTGCAACTCCTCTTTAATCAGCAGCACCATGCTGTCGATAAGCGCCTGGCCCCACGGGTCCTCGGTTTTGGGCATCACGCTTTTGCCAATCTGCCTGTGCAGGGCGATGAAGTCCGGCTCCGGGCCGTCGCGGAAGGTGAACAGTTCGTAGGGTTTGAGCCAGTCGAGCAGCGCGTCGGCACCGCTTTCGTCGGCGACGTATTTACGCACCAGCAGCAGCGCGGTCTGGGCGGCCTTGAGCTCGCACACCATGTGGTCGGTGAGCAGCAGCGACAGGTTCGCCGGGTCGCGGGCTTTATCAATCCATGCTTGCGGAGTCGGGCACTGGAGGAAGTTAAGTACGGGGGAGAGTATCTGCGGGTAATCCATGGTTCTGCCTTGAAAAAGCGGTGGCGCGCGCCACCGCCTGAAACGCTTAGTGACGCACGCCGTCGTCGTCTTCATCGACGTAATCTTCGTCGTCGCCCTCTTCGCCGTCTTCACCGTTCGGATCTTCGAAGTAGGTTCCCCAGCCGTCGTACTCCACGTCAAACTTCTCGGCCAGGTTCATCAGCTGTTCTACCTGCGCGTCGATCAGCTCCGCCTTCAGCGCGCCTTCGCTCAGGATGTCGCAGCAGATGACGGTATCGCCCTCTTCCACTTCCAGCTCTTCCGGCTCGGTCACTTCGTAACCCAGTTTAAAAGCTTCCACCGCCATTTTTTCCAGCGCGTCGAAATCATCCGCAGAGAAATGGTGCTCGATGGTGTACAGCGCGTCCGGATCGCTACCGTCTTCCAGCAGCTCTTCAATAATCAGACGCGTCTCTTCGCGTTGTTCTTCCAGGTGTTCCGGGTTTGCCATGGCTCATTCCTCTTTAAAGTGCGGCAGATACTTCTATTTTCACACACGGACGTGTTTGCCTCCACCTTTGTAAGAAAGATTTGTTAAACGGGGTTGCAAATGAATAATTACACATATAAAGTGAATTTTAATTCAATAAGTGGCGTTCGCCATGTGAGGATAAAATGTCTGATCTGTACAAGAAACACTTTCTGAAATTGCTCGACTTTACCCCTGCACAGTTCACTTCTCTGCTGACTCTTGCCGCACAGCTCAAAGCCGATAAAAAAAATGGCAAGGAAGTACAAAAACTTACTGGCAAAAACATCGCGCTCATCTTCGAAAAAGACTCAACCCGTACACGATGCTCTTTCGAAGTTGCCGCATTTGACCAGGGCGCGCGCGTTACCTATTTAGGGCCGAGCGGCAGCCAGATTGGGCATAAAGAGTCAATTAAGGACACCGCGCGCGTGCTTGGGCGGATGTACGACGGCATTCAGTATCGCGGTCACGGCCAGGAAGTGGTCGAGACGCTGGCGCAGTACGCGGGCGTGCCGGTGTGGAACGGGCTGACCAACGAGTTCCACCCAACGCAGCTGCTGGCGGACCTGCTGACCATGCAGGAGCACCTGCCGGGCAAGGCGTTTAACGAGATGACGCTGGTCTACGCGGGCGACGCGCGCAACAACATGGGCAACTCAATGCTGGAAGCGGCGGCGCTGACCGGGCTGGATCTGCGTCTGGTGGCTCCGAAGGCCTGCTGGCCGGAAGAGAGCCTGGTGGCGGAGTGCAGCGCGCTGGCGGAGAAGCACGGCGGCAAAATCACCCTGACGGAAGACGTGGCGGCGGGCGTGAAGGGCGCAGACTTTATCTATACCGACGTGTGGGTGTCGATGGGCGAAGCCAAAGAGAAGTGGGCGGAGCGGATTGCGCTGCTGCGCGGGTATCAGGTGAACGCGCAGATGATGGCGCTCACCAGCAACCCGAACGTGAAGTTCCTGCACTGTCTGCCCGCGTTCCATGACGACCAGACCACGCTCGGCAAGCAGATGGCGAAGGAGTTCGATCTGCACGGCGGGATGGAAGTGACGGACGAGGTGTTTGAGTCGGCGGCGAGCATCGTGTTTGACCAGGCGGAAAACCGGATGCATACGATTAAGGCGGTGATGGTGGCGACGCTTGGGGGTTGAGTCCTCTGCGGTCTGGTGCCCTCACCCCGGCCCTCTCCCACAGGGAGAGGGGGAAAACACTAAAAAACGACAACAGGGTTGTCGTTTTTGCTTTTACCTCCATTTCATTGATTTTTCACCCCGAAAAAGGTACGTTTTCGCCTTAATTCCAGCGTGGACATACCAGCATTATGCCGATTATTCAGTCTGTTGAACGTGCGTTGCAGATCCTCGACCTGTTCAACGAGCAGGCCACCGAGCTTAAGATCACCGACATCAGCAAACTGATGGGGCTGAGCAAGAGTACCCTCCACTCGCTGCTGAAAACCCTGCAGCTTCATGGCTATATCGATCAGAACCCGGAGAACGGCAAATATCGCCTCGGCATGAAGCTGGTCGAGCGCGGTCATTTCGTCGTGGGCTCCATCGATATTCGGCAGAAGGCGAAAGGCTGGCTGACGGAGCTGTCCCAACGGACCGGGCAGACCACCCATCTGGGGATCCTGGACGGGCGTGAAGGGGTTTATATCGAGAAGATTGAAGGCAAGCTGGCCGCCATCGCCTATTCGCGCATTGGCCGCCGTCTGCCGGTTCACGCCACCGCCATCGGCAAGGTGTTGATTGCCTGGCTGGGCGAGACCGAGCTGAACGCCCTGCTTGAGGGCTATCAGTACACCACCTATACCCCTTCCACCCTCGCCTCTCGCGAAGCCTTAATGAGCGCCCTCGCGCAGACCCGCGAGCAGGGTTACGCTCTGGACAGCGAAGAGAACGAGCAGGGCGTGCGCTGCGTGGCGGTGCCGGTGTGGAACCATGAATCCCGCGTGATTGCCGCCCTGAGCCTGTCGACGCTGACCTCGCGCGTGGACGATGCCGGGCTGGCTAATTTCCGCGAGCAGCTTCAGCAGGCCGGGCTCCAGCTCTCACGCGCGCTGGGCTACCCGGCCTGAGCCGTTAAACCGGCTCGTAGGTGAAGTAGTCGAAGTCCGCGTGGCAGCCGTCGCCGCTGATGTCCTCGCAGTGCAGCCCCACAAACGCGCCGGTGAAGAAACCGCGCCCGCCGATGTAGTCGTCCGACAGCTTCCACGCCTCATACGTTACCGGCACGGTGTGCCACGTCTCGCCGTCAAACGAGTAGCTGTAGCGGTAGACCAGCGTATCCACATCCACCCGCAGCCAGACGCTCTCCGCACTCTCCGGCACCGGAATCGGCTGCTCATGCAGCGGCCATGACGGCACATTGTGGTCGAGTTGAATAACCTTGATGGTTCTCCCCTTCCCCTCCTCGTAGTCCACAAAGCAGTAGCTCCAGTTTTTACTGTTGTAGTAGCAGGTCAGTCCGGCGCTTTGCTGGAAGTGAACCGGCGAGAACTGCATCCGTGTTTCGGAGCGGAAGGCGAAGTGCTGCCAGCGGCGCGCCACGGTCGACTGGGTAAAGGTCGAGTTGAGCGAGTCGTTGCCGTAGAGCCGTAAATAGCCGGGACGCGCGGTGAGTGAGCCGAGAGTGTCGTCGAACGGGATGCGCAGGGTCTGCAGTTCCGGGTCAAGCGTACTGCCGTCAAAGTCCTCCCGCCAGTTGCCCTGAACGGATGCAGGCTGTTCCGGCACCTGCGGGCCTTTCACGGCTAGTTGCGCGTGCTTGCCGCCTTCCACGTATGGCCAGCCGTCGCGCCATTCAATGCGGGCGATACCGGTCTCGCGGCCCAGCGGACAGTAGCCGCGTCCGCCGGAGGCCAGCAGCGGCACGCCGGGCAGGCGCAGCGGGCGGCTGGTTAGGTAGGCCATGTACCACTCTCCGGTGTGGGTCTGCAGCAGCGAGCCGTGGCCGCTCTTCTGCAGCGGGTTCTCCGGCAGGTGCCAGCTGGTCATCATCGTCACCTCCGGGTGCAGCTCGTACGGCCCGTCGATGGTTTTTGAACGCAGCACCACAACCGCGTGCTCGTAGCTGGTGCCGCCTTCGGCCACCATCAGGTAGTACCATCCCGCGTGGCGATACAGGTGAGCGCCTTCGGTGTAGCAGAGCGGCGTGCCGGTAAACAGCGTTTTGCGCTCGGGCGAGAGGGTGCCGGTCTGCGGATCGAATTCCTGCATCACAATGGTGTTGTGCGGGTTGCTGTGGTGGCGCGGCCCCCACGGACGGTAGAGGTAGTACTTGCGGCCATCGTCGTCGTGGAACAAGGACGGGTCAAACCCGCCGTTGCCCATCGGGATCGGCTCGCTCCACGGCCCCTCGATGGACGGCGCAGTGACCAGGAAGTTACGGCCATTTTTCCACGGCGAGTCGACAATCTTTACGTCGGTGTAGAGCAGCCAGAATTTGCCGTCGGCATAGCTCAGGCACGGTGCCCAGATGCCGCCGGAGTCCGGGTTGCCCTTCATGTCCAGCATCGACACGCGGTCCAGCGGGGTGCTGACCAGCGACCAGTTTTTCAGGTCACGGGAGTGATAGATGCGCACGCCCGGGAACCACTCGAAGGTCGAAGTGGCGATGTAGTAGTCCTCGCCCTGACGGCATAAAGACGGGTCCGGGTTGAAGCCGGTGAGTATTGGGTTGGTGATTTCCATATTGCCTCCGGTTAATGGGATGCGGCTGTCGCAGCGTCGGGAACGGCCTCGCCCTGTGCCGCGCGGTGCTTGATCAGCTGCTGGCTGATGGCCTCCACGCGGGCATCGGTGAGCTTATAGAACGACAGCATGATGAACATGCCCACGTAGAGCACCACCGGCACCACGCAGAACAGAATTTTGATGGTGGTCAGCACCTCCACCGGCTGCACGCTGCTGCTGGCGGAGTAGTTGACATACGCGAGGATCCAGCCCACCACCGCCCCGCCAATCGCCAGGCCAATCTTCAGGCTGAACAGATAGGTGGAGAACACCAGCCCGTCGAGGCGTCGCCCGCTGCGGCTCTCCTCGTAATCCACCACGTCAGAGGCCATCAGCCACTGCAGCGGCGTGGTGGTGTTGAAGACGAACAGGAACAGGATGTTGAGGGCGAAAATCAAGGCAATATGCTCCGCCGGGGTGACGAAAATCAGCAGGCTGATCAGCGAGTAGGCGACGATGATCCACTTGAAGGCTTTTACCCGGTCAAAGCGGCCCAGCAGACGGGAGGAGCAGAGCGAGCCGAACATGGTGGCGAGGCTGCCGTAGAGTAAAAACTGGGTCGCCATCTCCGGGTGATCCATCACGTATTTGACGAAGTAAAGCGTCGCCCCGCCGCGTACCACGTTGGAGCAGGTCGCCATCATCTTGAACGCGCACATGATCCGCCACTGGCCGTTGCCCAGCAGCAGCTTAAGGTCTTTCGCCACCGACGAGCCCGGCTGAACCTCAAAGGTGTAGCGCTCTTTGGTGGTAAAGAAGCAGACGTAGAGCAGCACCACGCCGGTCAGCCCCAGCACGCACATGGCGCCGAAATAGCCCACCTGCTCGTCCCCTTTGCCGATGATGCTCACCAGCGGCAGCGCGATGCCGCTAATGGCAAGCGAGCCCGCCGCCGCCAGGAAGAAACGCCACGACTGCAGGGCGTGACGCTCTTTCGGGTCGGCGGTAATCACGCCCGGCATGGCGCAGTACGGCACGTTAACGAAGGTGTAAACCAGGGTCAGCAGAATGTAGGTTACGCAGGCGTAGATGATTTTGCCCTGCGCAGAGAAATCCGGCGTGTAGAAGGTCAGCATGCAGACGATGCCAAACGGGATCGCCCCCCACAGCAGGAACGGGCGGAACTGGCCGTAGCGCGTGCGGGTGCGGTCCACCAGCAGCCCCATCAGCGGGTCGGTCACGGCGTCGAGCACGCGGGAGACCAAAAACAGCGTGCCCATAATGCCCGCCGACAGGCCAAACACGTCGGTATAAAAGTAGGCCAGCAGGAACATAGTGGCCTGCCAGACAAAGCCGCAGGCGGTGTCACCCAGCCCGTAGCCAATTTTATCTTTCATGGTTAATTGCATCATCATCGCACCTTTATTTTCGTATGCTGATTTCACAACATCGTGTTAATGGAGTGTAATGAGCTGCTCAATTAACCAGCAATGGTCATATCTTATTTCCGAATTACGATATTTTGCTTTTGTGACGCCACCGATATATCGCAAAACATTGTTTAAATTGATAAATTTCAGATACGCGAAAACCGTCCACGGGTTATTTCCCGTAGACGGTATCGCTCAGAAAATAATTAAAGTCCGAGTGCTTTTTTACCGGCGTTAATTACCTCGATAATTTTATCGGTGTCATAAATACAGCCTTTCCAGGTGCCGCCGCTCACCGACTGTAATGCCGCCCACAGGCGGGTATCGTCCGGCAAAAAGTCATGAGCGTGCAGGTCCGGGTGCGTCTGTCTTACTGCCAGCTCGCGCGCGCCCTCTTCCGGCGTCAGCGGGTTTTCTGCGGTGCCGATAAAGTTGACGCTGCCCGTCAGGGTCAGGCGATCCACGGCAATCTCAATGATGTCGTTGTCGCGCAGCTTGCCAATCGGCCCGCCTGCCAGCGCTTCCGGCGACACGTGGCCGAAGCAGGCGCCCGTCGACACCCCCGAGAAGCGCGCATCGGTGATTAACGACACCGTCTTGCCCCACGAGATATGCTTCAGCGCAGAGGTGAGCTGGTAGGTCTCTTCCATGCCGGTACCGGACGGCCCGCCGCCGATCACCACCATGATATCGCCCTGTTTAATCTCTTCCTGCTTGATGGCCTTAATGGCCTGAGCTTCCGAGACAAACACCCTCGCCCGGCCCGTATGACGGTAAACGCCATCGTCACCCACCACCGACGGGTCAATGGCCGTGGCCTTGATCACCGATCCTTCCGGCGCGATGTTGCCCGTCGGGAAGCAGACCGTCGAGGTCAGCCCTCTCGCTTTTGCCTTCTCCGGCGGGAGGATCACATCATCCGGATCCACGCCATCCTGCTCGCGCAGGCACTGGCGGAAGCGCTTACGGCGCTCGGACGCCTGCCACCAGTCGAGGTTCTCGCCCACCGTCTGGCCGGTGACGGTCATGGCATCCAGGTGCAGCAGACCGAGATCGCGCAGGTGGAGCATCACCTCCGGCACGCCACCCGCAAGGAAGGCGCGCACGGTCGGGTGATAGTCCGGGCCGTTGGGCAGCACGCTGACCAGGCGCGGCACCCTGCGGTTGACGCGTGTCCAGTGTTCTACGTCCGGGATCGTGCAGCCCGCCGCGTGGGCGATGGCCGGGATGTGCAGCAGTAAATTGGTGGAGCCGCCGAACGCCGCGTGGATCACCATGGCGTTTTCGATGGCTTTATCGGTGAGGATATCGCGCGTGGTGATGCCGCGGTTATCCAGCTCGCTCACCGCCCGCGCCGACTGGCGGGCAATTTCCAGCCACACCGCCTGCCCGGACGGCGCCAGCGCGGAGTGCGGCAGCGCCAGACCCAGCGCTTCGGCCACCACCTGCGAGGTGCCCGCCGTGCCGAGGAACTGACATCCGCCGCCCGGCGACGCGCAGGCGCGACAGCCCAGCTCGGCGGCCTCCTGCAGGGAGAGTTCATGGTTGGCGAAGCGCGCGCCGATGGTCTGCACCTTGCCCGCGTCTTCGCCCACGGTCGGTGGCAGCGTCGCCCCGCCCGGCACCAGAATGGTCGGAAGATTGTGCATCGAGGCCAGCGCAATCATGGTGGCAGGCAGCCCTTTATCGCAGGTCGCCACGCCAATGACCGCCCGGCGCGTCGGCAGGGAGCGAATCAGACGACGAAACACAATCGCCGCATCGTTGCGGTACGGCAGGGAGTCGAACATCCCGTGTGTGCCCTGCGAGCGCCCGTCGCACGGATCGCTGACGAAGGCCGCAAACGGGATCCCGCCGTTGCGGGTGATCTCCTTCGCCGCGGCCTGCATCTGCATGCCGATCTCCCAGTGCCCGGTGTGGTAGCCCAGCGCAACCGGCCGTCCGTCACCGGCGCGGATGCCGCCCTGAGTGCCAATAATCAGCACCTCTTTGCCGGTCAGCTTGTTGGCGTCCCACCCCATCCCGGCGTTCTGGGTCATGCCGAACAGGTTGCCGCTGGGGGATTCCATCAACATCTGCGGAGTCAGCGGCAGCGCGCCCTGCGGCCCCGCCGCATGGGTGATGACGGCATAAAACGCATCATCCTGCGGGGTGAAAATTTTCTCGATGGTCATGGTTATCGTCCGACTCAGCAGAGCTTGAGCTGTTGCAGCAGGGTTTTCAGCTGCGCCTTACGCGGCTCGTCCAGCGCAAAGGCGGGCGGCAGCACGTGGGTAGAAATCGGGCGGCCGCAGAGCACAATCGCCTCTTTAATGACGTTCACAAACGGCGTATCCAGCTGATACATCTGCGGTATTTGCAGTAAGGTCTGATGATACTCAGCCGCTTTCGCCACGTCTTTATCCCGCCAGGCTTTCAGAAGATTCACCGACACCTGCGGAGCAAAGTTGCCGCTGGCCGAGATCGCCCCATCGCCGCCGAGCAGCAGGGTATTAAACAGATGATCGTCGTAGCCGCACAGCACGGTGAAGTGCGGATGGGCGGCTTTGACGGTGTGGATCATGCTGCGCAGATGGGCCACGGAGTCGATGGTGTCTTTAATGCCGACGATGTTGCTGCGCGAGTCGGCCAGGGTTTTCACCAGCGCCGGCGTCAGATCCTGCCCGGTCAGCGCCGGGAAGTTATAGAGGATCACCGGCAGCGTGACGCTGTCGGCCACCTGCTCGAAATAGCGGATCAGGTTCGCTTCAGACACCTTCCAGTAGTAGGGGTTGATCACCACGATACCGTCCGCCCCCGCCTGCTGGGCGTGCTGGCTCAGTTCAATGGTTTCCCGGGCGTTGGTGCCGCCGGTGCCGATCAGCACCGGCACACGACGATCGACATGATTGATAGCAAAGCGGGCAATGGTTTTACGCTCTTCGGCGCTGAGCTGGGAGAACTCACCGCCGCTGCCCAGGAAGAACAGGCCGTCAACGCCTGCCGCGATCAGATCGTCGATCAGCGCGGCGGTGCCCTGCTTATCAAGCTGGCCATCGGCGGTAAAAATGGTGGAGACAGGGGGAATGATTCCCGTGAACAACGCGGACTGCGGCATGAGATCTCCTTGCTGAATTATTTTGTTCTACATTATAGAACGGCGTTCATTAATTTAACGATCATACTATGACGCAGAAAAAGCACAGGTAAATGAGAGATGAGGAGGGAGTGTGGGAAGTTTAAGCTGGATCACATATTGCGTGGGTGCGGTCTGGTGCCCTCACCCCGGCCCTCTCCCACGGGGAGAGGGCCGGGGTGAGGGGAAATTACTCCACCAACATCTTAACAACCACTTTCCTGACCTTAGCAGGCGCCCCCACCGCGCACAGCGGCTTATGTACTTCACCCGGCCAGAACACCACGAAATCCCCTTCGCTCAGCACCACGGTTTTCTCCTGCTCGCCTTCCGGCAGGAACGCGATGTCTTTATCCGCCAGCCAGTCGGTGTCCGGCGTGCCGTGTGGCAAGGTACTGAACGTCATCCCTTCCTGCCCTTTGAGCACAATCTGAATGTCCAGATAGCGCGCATGGTACTCCGCGCGGCGCTCGGCAAACGGCTGGGTCATGTCTTCGGAGACCAGATAAAACAGGTTGTTGCCGTTGATGTCGTGTTTGCCCGGCAGGGTGGCGTCGGTGACGTGGGCTTTAACGTGCTCGATGGCCTGACGCAGGGGTTCCGGTAGCCAGGCTTGCAGATGGTGGATGTTGCCGATAATCATAATTAAACCCTCATAATAAAACACCGTTTCATTTTTATCTTTTATACGAGAATTCAAACTGCCATACCAGCCCTTTTTCGCGGAGAGTTGCGCGAACGCATGTTTATCGGGAAAGGTGTTAATCTGCTGTTAATCCCTCACAGGCATTTATGCAGTTGTTATGCATAACCTCAGCGCGTCGTGACGATGCCGTGTCGCTAACTCACTGATTGTACTGCCTTCATCATAAAACTCGCGCCAGCTTCACACTTTATCATTTTGATTATTTGCTATTAAATTCCATAATTATTTATTGATTTTTCTTAAGTCAAAAATAGTTAATTGGCTATTGTGCATAGTCATTCTGCACATAAAATAAAATCATTTAAAATCAATATCATAACTAAATATGTCAAAACATTAAATTCTACAAAATAATAACAACCTCAAATAATGCCAACGGATCCTGCTTAGCTATTCACCGGCTAATAATATCAAATTAATCATTATCTGATGCGAATCATGCAAATGAAAACAAACCACTCAATACCTAATTTCACGTGAGCAACATCACAATACGGTTTATTTAAGCGCCTACTATTGACCACGAAATCAATTGAGCTTAGCCGCCATATCATTACACGAATATGGCGCATGCCCTTTTTATTCTGAAAAACAGTTAAAGGAATAATTATGGAAAAGCATTATGTCGGTTCTGAAATTGGTCAATTGCGTAGCGTGATGCTGCACCGCCCAAATTTAAGTCTTAAACGCTTAACGCCATCAAACTGTAAGGAGCTGTTATTTGATGATGTGCTCTCGGTTGAGCGGGCGGGTGAGGAGCATGACATTTTCGCAAACACGCTGCGCGAGCAGGGTGTGGAAGTCCTGCTGTTGACCGACCTTCTCACTCAAACGCTTGATATTGCAGAGGCGAAAGCCTGGCTGCTGGAGACGCAAATCTCCGACTACCGCCTCGGCCCAACCTTTGCCAGCGACGTGCGCGGCTGGCTGGCAGATATGCCGCACCGGGAACTGGCGCGCAGACTGAGCGGCGGATTAACCTACGGTGAAATTCCGGCGGCGATTAAAAATATGGTGGTGGATACCCACACGGCGAATGATTTTATTATGAAGCCGCTGCCAAACCATTTATTTACCCGCGATACCTCGTGCTGGATTTATAACGGCGTCTCCATTAACCCGATGGCCAAACCGGCCCGCCAGCGTGAAACCAATAACCTGCGAGCCATATATCGCTGGCACCCGGCATTCGCCGATGGCGAATTTATTAAGTATTTCGGCGACGAGAATATTAATTATGACCACGCCACCCTGGAAGGCGGCGACGTATTAGTGATTGGCCGCGGTGCGGTATTAATTGGCATGTCTGAACGCACCACCCCGCAGGGCGTGGAGTTCCTCGCTAACAGCCTGTTTAAACATCGCCAGGCCGAGCGCGTGATTGCCGTTGAGCTGCCAAAACACCGCTCCTGCATGCACCTCGACACCGTCATGACCCACATCGACGTGGACACCTTCTCCGTCTACCCGGAAGTGGTGCGTAAAGACGCCCAGTGCTGGACGCTCACCCCGGACGGACGCGGCGGCCTGCTGCGCACCCAGGAAACCGACCTGCTGCACGCCATCGAGAAAGCGCTCGGTATTAATCAGGTACGCCTGATCACCACCGGCGGCGACGCCTTTGAAGCTGAACGCGAGCAGTGGAACGACGCCAACAACGTGCTCACCATCCGCCCGGGCGTGGTGATCGGCTACGAGCGCAACGTCTGGACCAACGAGAAATACGACAAAGCGGGGATCACCGTGCTGCCTATCCCGGGCGACGAACTGGGACGCGGTCGCGGCGGCGCGCGCTGCATGAGCTGCCCACTGGAACGCGACGGAATTTAAGGAGCCACTATGGAACGAAAACCCACTCTGGTTGTGGCCCTGGGCGGCAACGCATTGCTCAAACGCGGCGAACCGCTAGAAGCCGAGATCCAGCGTAAAAACATCGATCTCGCGGCCCGAACCATCGCCGGGCTGACGGAGCAGTGGCGCGTGGTGCTGGTGCACGGCAACGGGCCGCAGGTCGGGCTGCTGGCGTTGCAGAACAGCGCCTACGACAAAGTCGCCCCCTACCCGCTGGACGTTCTCGGTGCCGAAAGCCAGGGGATGATCGGCTACATGCTCCAGCAGGCGCTGAAAAACAGCCTGCCCCAGCGCGAGGTGAGCGTCCTGCTCACCCAGGTGGAGGTGGACGCCGCCGACCCGGCCTTCAGCAACCCGACCAAGTACATCGGCCCGGTCTACAGCGAAGCCCAGGCAAAAACGCTACAGGCAGAGAAAGGCTGGGTGTTCAAGGCCGACGGCAGCTACTTCCGCCGCGTGGTGCCCTCTCCGCAGCCGAAACGCATCGTTGAGAGCGATGCCATCGCGGCGCTAATCCAGCGCGACCACCTGGTAATTTGCAACGGCGGTGGCGGCGTGCCGGTGGTGGAAAACGCCAATGGCTATCACGGCATTGAGGCGGTGATCGACAAAGACCTCTCCGCCGCCCTGCTGGCGCGCCAGATTGAGGCGGATGCCCTGCTGATCCTCACCGATGCCGACGCGGTGTACCTCGACTGGGGCAAACCAACCCAGCGTCCGCTGGCACAGGTGACGCCGGAACTGCTCAAGGGCATGGCGTTCGACGCCGGTTCAATGGGGCCGAAAGTGGCCGCCTGCCGCGAATTTGTTGAGGCCTGCAACGGGATTGCCGGGATCGGCGCGCTGGCTGACGGCGCGGAGATCCTCGCGGGCGAGAAAGGCACGTTGATTCGTAACTGAATAACTTCCCCCTCACCCGACTCTCCCTCTCCCCGTGGGAGAGGGCCGGGGTGAGGGCACCAGACCGCAAAATTTTAAAAAGGATTTCCCACATGACCATCAACCTGAAAAACCGCAACTTCCTCAAACTGCTGGACTATACCCCGGCGGAGATCCAGTACCTGATCGACCTCGCCATCGAACTGAAGGCCGCCAAAAAAGCCGGACGTGAAAAGCAAACCCTGGTCGGGAAAAACATCGCCCTGATTTTTGAGAAAACCTCCACCCGCACCCGCTGCGCCTTTGAAGTGGGCGCATTTGACCAGGGCGCGCAGGTCACCTACCTCGGCCCAAGCGGCTCGCAGATTGGTCATAAAGAGTCGATGAAAGACACCGCCCGCGTGCTGGGCCGCATGTATGACGGCATCGAGTATCGCGGCTACGGCCAGGCCATCGTCGAAGAGCTGGGCGAGTACGCGGGTGTGCCGGTATGGAACGGCCTGACTGACGAGTTCCACCCCACTCAAATCCTCGCCGATCTGATGACCATGCTGGAGCACTCGCCGGGCAAAACCCTGCCGGAGCTGAGCTTTGCCTATCTGGGCGACGCGCGCAACAACATGGGCAACTCGCTGATGGTCGGTGCGGCCAAGATGGGGATGGATATCCGCCTGGTGGCACCAAAGTCCTTCTGGCCGGAAGCGGGGCTGGTTGAGCAGTGCCGCGCCATCGCCAAAGAAACGGGCGCACGCATCACCCTTACCGACGACGTAGAAGAAGGTGTGCAGGGAGCCGATTTCCTCTACACCGACGTGTGGGTCTCCATGGGAGAGCCGAAGGAAGCCTGGGCCGAGCGCGTCAGCCTGATGAAGCCGTATCAAATCAATGCGCAGGTGATGAAGGCCACCGGCAACCCGAACGTCAAGTTTATGCACTGCCTGCCGGCGTTTCACAACGAACACACCAAAGTGGGCCGCGAAATTGAGATGGCCTACGGCCTGAAAGGGCTGGAGGTGACGGAAGAGGTCTTTGAATCACCAAACTCTATTGTCTTCGACGAAGCAGAAAACCGTATGCACACCATAAAAGCCGTCATGGTGGCGACACTCGGCGACTAATCACCGCCCGGCGCGCCACGGGGTGCGCCGGGGTTCAGGAGAACATCATGGGCAAGTTTAAGTTTCCCTCCGCTTACACCATTCTCTTTTTTCTGATTGCCGTCGTGGCCGTGCTGACGTGGATTATTCCGGCCGGACAGTACCATATGGCAATGAACGAGGCGCTCGGCAAGGACGTGCCGGTTGCCGGGACCTACGCGCACGTGGCGGCCCACCCGCAGGGGCTGGTTTCCGTACTGATGGCTCCCATTGCCGGGCTGTACGATCCGGAGTCCGGCCAGGCCGGGGCGATCGACGTAGCGCTGTTTATTCTGATCATCGGGGGATTTCTCGGGATCGTCACCAAAACCGGGGCGATCGACGCCGGGATCGAGCGCGTCACCACGCGATTACGCGGGCGTGAAGAGTGGATGATCCCGATCCTGATGGCGCTGTTCGCCGCAGGCGGCACCATCTACGGCATGGCCGAAGAGTCACTGCCGTTCTACACCCTGCTGGTGCCGGTGATGCTGGCCGCCCGTTTTGATCCGGTTGTTGCGGCCTCCACCGTGTTGCTCGGCGCGGGGATCGGCACGCTCGGCTCTACCATCAACCCCTTCGCCACGGTGATCGCCGCCAACGCCGCCGGGATCCCCTTCACCAACGGGATCGCCCTGCGCGTGGCGCTGCTGGTCATCGGCTGGATCATCTGCGTGGCATGGGTAATGCGTTACGCCCGTAAGGTGCGCCAGGATCCGTCTCTTTCCATCGTTGCAGACAAACAGGAAGAGAACCGCGCCCATTTCCTCGGTAACAAAGACGCACAGACGCTGGAATTTACCCCGGTACGCAAAATCATCCTGGTCATTTTCGCCCTCGCCTTCGCGGTGATGATTTACGGCGTGGCGGTGCTGGGCTGGTGGATGGCGGAGATCTCGGCGGTGTTTCTCGCCAGCGCCATTATCGTGGGGCTTATCGCCCGCATGAGCGAAGAGGAGCTGACCTCAACGTTTATCAACGGCGCACGAGATTTGCTGGGCGTCGCGCTGATTATCGGCATCGCCCGCGGTATCGTAGTCATCATGGATAAGGGCATGATTACCCACACCATTTTGCACAGCGCGGAAGGGCTGGTCAGCGGGTTATCCACGGTGGCGTTTATCAACGTGATGTACTGGCTGGAAGTGGTGCTGTCGTTTCTTGTGCCTTCTTCATCCGGCCTGGCCGTTCTGACGATGCCGATCATGGCACCGCTTGCCGATTTCGCTAACGTCAACCGCGACCTGGTAGTCACGGCTTACCAGTCAGCCTCCGGTATCGTTAACCTGGTGACGCCCACCTCCGCGGTGGTTATGGGCGGGCTGGCTATCGCCCGCGTGCCCTATGTGCGCTACTTGAAATGGGTGGCGCCGCTGCTGGGGATACTCACGGTGGTGATCATGGTGGCGTTAAGCCTGGGGGCAGTATTGTGATGTTTTGACGTTGTAGGCCCGGTAAGCGTAGCGCCACCGGGCGTTTTGTTTCAGCCACTTACATGGGAAATAGTTATGACGGAATATGGTGATTACTCTCCAAAAGAACAGCTACAGCTGACGGTCTGTCAGCGCCTGATCGCAGAAAAGAGCTATCTCTCCCAGGAAGAGATTCGCCGCGATTTGCAGGAGCGTGGTTTTGAGACCATCAGCCAGTCCACCGTTTCACGTCTGCTCAAGTTGCTTGGTGTCATAAAAATTCGAAATGCCAAAGGGCTAAAGATTTATTCGTTGAATCCTCTTCTGCGCCCTGCCCCCGACGCCGCACGTACAGTTTCCGAAATGGTGGTCAGCGTGGAGCATAATAGCGAATTTATCCTTATTCATACCGTGGCCGGATATGGCCGCGCGGTGGCGCGCATTCTGGATTATCACCAGTTACCGGAAATTTTAGGCGTGGTTGCCGGAAGCAGTATTGTCTGGGTCGCCCCCCGGGTGGTGAAACGTACCGCGCTGGTGCATAAGCAAATTAATTATTTACTCAGAACGCATTAATATTCACAAAGAACCGTTTGTATTAAGTAAAGCGTGCATTAAATTGCTTGATCCGGACATCGGGGTGCGTATAATGCCCGACAATTTGCCGGGAGGAAGCATGGTCAAGCGTGTTCGACATAACGTCTTACCGCGTCTGAAATCAGACGCTGGCCTGCCGTTTTTCTTCCCGTTGCTAAACCTATTCCCAGAGCCCCTCATTTGAGGGGCTTTTTTTTGCCCGGCGTCAGGAGATAAACATGAATCCGCTTTATCAAAAACACATCATTTCCATAAACGACCTCAGCCGCGAAGAGCTGGAACTGGTTCTGGAAACCGCGGCAAAACTGAAGGCCAATCCGCAACCGGAGCTGCTGAAGCACAAGGTGATTGCGAGCTGCTTCTTTGAAGCCTCGACCCGCACGCGCCTCTCCTTTGAAACCTCCATGCACCGCCTGGGCGCGAGCGTGGTGGGCTTCTCAGACAGCAGCAACACGTCGCTGGGTAAAAAAGGCGAAACCCTGGCGGATACCATTTCAGTGATTAGCACCTACGTTGACGCGATTGTAATGCGTCACCCGCAGGAGGGCGCGGCCCGTCTGGCGACCGAGTTCTCCGGCGGTATTCCGGTGCTGAACGCCGGTGACGGTGCCAACCAGCATCCGACGCAGACCCTGCTGGATCTGTTCACCATTCAGGAGACCCAGGGCCGTCTGGAAAACCTGAACATCGCCATGGTAGGTGACCTGAAATATGGCCGCACGGTTCACTCCCTGACCCAGGCGCTGGCGAAATTCAACGGCAACCGCTTCTTCTTCATCGCCCCGGACGCGCTGGCGATGCCACAGTACATTCTCGACATGCTGGATGAAAAAGGCATTCCGTGGAGCCTGCACGCCAGCATCGAAGAGGTGATGGGCAACGTGGATATTCTGTATATGACCCGCGTGCAGAAAGAGCGTCTGGATCCGTCCGAGTACGCCAACGTGAAGGCGCAGTTTGTGCTGCGCGCCAGCGACCTCGAGGGCGCGCGCGACAACATGAAGGTGCTGCACCCGCTGCCGCGCATCGATGAGATCACCACAGACGTGGATAAAACGCCGCACGCCTGGTACTTCCAGCAGGCCGGAAACGGCATCTTCGCCCGCCAGGCGTTACTGGCACTGGTTCTGAATCGCGAATTGGCTCTGTAAGGGGAAACGACAATGACACACGATAACAAACTCCAGGTTGAAGCCATCAAACGTGGCACCGTGATTGACCACATCCCTGCGCAGGTCGGCTTTAAGCTGCTGACGCTGTTTAAACTGACCGAAACCGACCAGCGCATCACCATCGGCCTGAATCTGCCGTCAGGCGAAATGGGCCGCAAGGACCTGATCAAGATCGAGAATACTTTCCTGACCGACGAGCAGGTTAACCAGCTGTCGCTGTACGCGCCGGACGCCACCGTTAACCGCATCGACAATTACGACGTGGTGGGCAAATCACGCCCAAGCCTGCCGGAGCGGATTGAGAGCGTGCTGGTTTGCCCGAACAGCAACTGCATCAGCCACGCGGAGCCGGTCTCCTCCAGCTTCGCAGTGAAAAAACGCGCCGATGACATCGCACTCAAATGCAAATACTGCGAAAAAGAGTTTTCTCATTATGTGGTGCTGGCCAACTAATTGAGGTTGGTAAAGGATCCCGGCCTCCCTATAATGGCCGGGACTCTTAAATCAGCTGTTATTCTGGAGAAATCATGACCAAAGTACTCGCGACGGAAAATGCACCAGCGGCTATCGGCCCATACGTTCAGGGCGTTGATCTGGGTAGCATGATTATTACCTCTGGCCAGATCCCGGTGAACCCGAAGACCGGTGAAGTGCCAGCCGACGTAGCGGCGCAGGCACGTCAGTCGCTGGAAAACGTGCAGGCGATCGTGGAATCCGCAGGCCTGAAAGTGGGCGACATCGTGAAAACCACCGTTTTCGTGAAAGATCTGAACGATTTCGCCACCGTTAACGCCACTTATGAAGCGTTCTTCACCGAGCATAACGCCTCTTTCCCGGCGCGCTCCTGCGTGGAAGTGGCTCGTCTGCCAAAAGACGTGAAAATTGAAATCGAAGCGATTGCCGTACGTCGCTGATTGATAGCAGCAGAGAATGGGCGGCTTCGGCTGTCCATTTTTTTTGGTTATTTTTCCTCTCACCACAGCATGACCTTCCCCACCCGCCATTAATAACATCACCCTGCGTATTTATTATTAATGGACTAACAATGAAATTATCAAAGATTGCCCTTGCGATGGCGACCCTGACCGTTGCCTCATCCGCTTTAGCGCACGGATATATTGAGTCTCCTGCCAGCCGCGCTTATATGTGCAAGCTCGGTCAAAACATTGACTGTGGCTCCGTTCAGTATGAACCGCAGAGCGTGGAGAAAACCTCCGGCTTCCCGGGCGGTGCGATGCCGCCAGACGGCCAGCTTGCCAGCGCGGGGATTGCGAATTACTCCCAGCTGGATAAACAGAGCCTGAACGCGTGGACGAAAAGCCCCATGACCGCCGGCCCGCATGAGTTTGTCTGGTATCACACCGCGCCGCACAAAACCACCAACTGGCGTTACTACATCACCAAACAAAACTGGGATCCGAATAAACCCCTGACCCGCGATCAGTTTGAATTAACCCCGTTCTGTACCGTGAATGGAAATGGCCAGGCCCCCGCGATGCGCAAAGCCATGACCTGTAATGTACCTGCGCGAACGGGTTACCAGGTGATTTATGGCGTCTGGGAAATAGCGGATACCTCGAACAGTTTCTACCAGGCCATTGACGTTGATTTTGGTAACGGCGGCAATGTTACCCCGGATGACGGTGCCGGTATCGAATCAGAGTGGAGCAAGGTCCTCAGCGGCCAGATTGCGGGAAATAACCTGAACGTCGGCGATAAGGTCATTGCCCGCTTCTTCGATGCGCACGGTGAAGTGACGTCCTTGCGCACGGAAATAACGATCGCCACGGCCGCGCAGGGGGATGCCAACCAGTGGTCGTACGATCTGGCGCAGAAAATTAACACCGCGCACCAGGACATTCGCGTCGGCGTGAAGGATGAGGGCGGCGAGATTAGCCCGGTCCATGGCGCGAACAGCGTATTCGTCAAAGAGGGCAGCGCCCTGCAGTCCGTTGCGATTTCGTACGAAGAGCAGAAGGCAGAGGTCAATGAAACCATCGCCGTCAGCAATTTGCACTACAGCAAAATCGAGAACGGCAATGCGACCGTCACCTTCCATGTGAATACCCACGGTAACGTCGATTTCGAAGCCCACGTCATGAACCATCACGGGGCGGAAAAAGGGTACCTGAAGCAGGAGATGAATAACGTGAATCAGGACGTCACCCTGACGCTGACCGGCGTTGAGGCGGGTCACCACATGCTGAAGTACTACGCCACCAATAAAGACGGCACGCTGTTTGCGCAGGATGTGCTGAACCTGATGCTGGAAGAGGAAGCCGCGGCGGACAACAGCACCGGTCAGCATGATTACATCTTCCCGGATAACATCGCGTCGTACAAAGCAGGCACTGTGGTGCTGCAGCCAAAAGACGGTAAGACCTACCAGTGTAAGCCTTTCCCGTACAGCGGCTACTGCGTGCAGTGGAGCAAGTATGCGACCCAGTTTGAGCCGGGCACCGGTTCACACTGGAAAGAGGCGTGGGTGCTTAAGCACTGAGTCGTCTGATTCCCTCACCCCGGCCCTCTCCCAAAGGGAGAGGGTGTATTAATTCCCTCTCCCCCTGGGAGAGGGTTAGGGTGAGGGGGTCTACTGATTCCGCGTCGCGCGCAGCAGCGTCTCCAGCGGGTACACCGCCGCAATCACCACTTCGTCCTGAACCTTCGCCGCGTTATCCAGCTCGCTCTGAATTGAGGCGATCTCTTTATCGTCCAGCGTGCCCTGACGCGCTACCAGATCGGTGAGCCTCAGGCCAATCGAGGCCAGCTTATCCACCTCCTGAATCACCGGCTTGATCGCCTTCAGCTGATAGCTGTTTTCACTCAGTGCCAGCGCGTCGCTGATATTGCTCTGCCAGCGGTTAAACACATGGCGCAGCGCGTCGGCACTTTCGGTATCCTCGGCGTCGCTCACCAGACGGTCGGCCCATTTGTTCATCTGGCGCACAGTGGCGCTTTCAGCGTTCAGCGCATCCGCGAAGCGGTTGAGCGGCTCAAACTGATGGTAGTTTCCGGCCTGGAATTTGAGATGCTGACGAGTGTAATACTGCGCAGGCTCCACAGCCTGGGCGAGGATTTGCAGCGGCAGCGTATCGGCATTCCCGGCAAGGCGCGTGAATTGCACCTGCTGCTGGGTGTGCTGCTGCAGCCCGACCGAGACCGTCGACCAGCTGTCCATCGCCTGCAGGCGGGTGTACATGTTGTCGACATCGGTAACATCCTGCGCGGACCATAACCGCTCCGCCACCGCAAAGGTACGCGGCCACAGACGGATATCCAGCACCGGCGCCACCACGTTTTCCGCCCACAGCGCGGCTTCTCCGCCAAGCAGATTAACCTGATGCGCGATATCCGGCACCACTGGCGGAGTGCCTTTAGGGACCTCATCCAGACGCGTGCCGCTGATCGGGTAGCGGACATTCCCCACCAGGAAATAACCCGTGAGCTTATCGTTATCAACCGACACCACCGGGCGCGTTTCGCCCATCCAGGTATCAACGGTAAACGTCACCTGATTGTCATCGCGCCACGCAATGTTGTCCACCGCGCGGCGGGACTTGCCGGCAAAATCAATAAATCCGCGCCAGCCGGACTCCCCTTTCACCAGCGTAAAGCTGCCTTCGACCGGCTTGCCTTTCAGACGCGGCATGGAGAAGGCCCAGCTCTGGGCGCTGTCGGTGTCGGCAATCACGTCCACGCCGTTTAAAGCCTGCGGAACGATCTCATTGCGGTAGTGGTAAGCGGTGGACTGCGGCTGATCGAGATAGAAGCCCGTCGAGAGGATCCCTTTGTAGCCGTTCTGCGCCACCTGTCCCAGCGCATCCTGCCCCTGCCAGGACTGGATCAGAATGCTTTTGGGCAGATCGGGATGGTAGATCTCATCCCAGCCCACCATCTGCCGGTGGTGTTTTTCAAGGATCGTTTCCAGCTTGCGGTTGAAATACGCCTGCAGCGCGTGGCTATCCGCCAGCTTGTGGTCGCGCATAAACTGCTGAATGGCTGGATTCGCTTTCCACTGGCTGTCGTCCACCTCATCGCCACCGATGTGCAGATAAGGATCGGGGAAGATCGCCGCCAGTTCGCTGACCATCGCGTCAGCAAAGGCGTAAGTAGCCTCTTTGGTCGGATCCAGCACCGGCTTTAAGACTCCCCAGTGGCGCTCCATTTCGTACGGCCCCGGCGCGCTCATCAGCGCCGGGTAGGCCACGGCAATGGCCGAGGCGTGGCCTGGCATATCGATCTCCGGTACGACGCGGACACCGCGCTCGGCAGCATAGCGGACAATCTCGCGCATCTGCTCTGGCGTGTAGAACAGCCCGTCGCTGGCAAGCTGGGTCAGCTTAGGATAGCGCTTTGAGCTGAAACGCCAGCCCTGATCGTCGGTTAAATGCCAGTGCAGCACGTTGAGTTTTGCCGCGGCCATACCGTCGATCTGGCGTTTGATATCCGCCAGCGGGATAAAGTGGCGCGCCGAGTCCAGCAGCAGCCCGCGCCACGGGAAGCGCGGGGAATCTTCAATGGTCACCCACGGTACAGAGGTGTTTTCCGCGCCGTTTTGTACCAGCTGGAGCAGCGTTTCCATGGCACGCAGCGCGCCGAAGCGGGTGTTGGCGGAGATATCCACCCCGTTGGCATCCACCGTCAGCCTGTAGCTTTCGTCGCTGTCCGGCAGCGGCTGCGGCTTCACTTTTTTGGCGATGGCAATGCGGATGGTCGGTTTTTCGGGTTTGTCGGCCTGCGCCTGCAGCGTCCAGCCGGTTTGCAGGGCAATGCGCTGGCGCAGGCGGTTAACGGCGTCACCGAGATCGTCTCCGCTGACGCTTACGGAGAGTTGATTATTAAGCACCAGCGCGCCCTGAGTGGTCGGGCGTTCAACCTTCGCAGGCCAGGGCATCAGGGGAAGATCGCCTGCCGGGGCGGCAAACGCTGACGCGCCGAGCAGCAGCCCGGCGGTTAAGAGGCTGTACCGTAACATGAATGTTCCTTATCTGACGGGCCAAATATCCCCGTCATACTTCAAGTTGCCTGTGCGTTGGCTGCACTCGTTCACCCCGGTCACTTACTTATGTAAGCTCCCGGGGATTCACTCCCTTGCCGCCTTCATGCAACTCGAATTATTTAGGGTATAAAGGCAAAACATTCTGTTAACATGCGCTCAATTTGTCGTCAAGCGAATGCGCCGACGGAGATCACAGGTTGTTGAATTTGGGAGAAAAGCTATTGCCCGGTGGCGCTGCGCTTACCGGGCCTACGTTTCGGGTAGTAGGCCGGGTAAGGCGAAGCCGCCACCCGGCTAACATAACCTACTGCCACCCATACCGACGCGCGTAAAACCCTTTCACCATCTGCGTCAGCACCATATAGCCCGCGAGGATCGCCACCAGCCACGGGAAGTAGCTCAGCGGCAGCGCCTGCAGCTGCAGGTAGCTGGCCAACGGTGAGAACGGCAGCGCGATGCCGAGCGCCATCACAATCCCCGTCATCACAATCAGCGGCCAGGCGGCACGGCTCTGGATGAACGGAATACGACGTGTGCGGATCATATGCACAATCAGCGTTTGCGACAGCAGCCCCACCACGAACCAGCCGGACTGGAACAGGGTCTGATGTTCCGGTGTATTGGCGTGGAACACAAACCACATCAGGCAGAAGGTCAGGATGTCAAAGATGGAGCTGATCGGGCCAAAGAAGAGCATAAAACGCCCCAGATCCGCCGGGTTCCAGCGCTGCGGCTTCTGGATCTGCTCGTCGTCGACGTTATCAAACGGGATCGCCACCTGAGAGACATCGTACATCAGGTTCTGGATCAGCAGATGCAGCGGCAGCATCGGCAGGAACGGCAGAAACGCGCTCGCCACCAGCACGCTGAAGACGTTACCGAAGTTGGAGCTGGCGGTCATTTTGATGTATTTCAGCATGTTGGCAAAAGTCCTACGCCCTTCGATCACGCCCTCTTCCAGCACCATCAGGCTCTTTTCCAGCAGGATGATGTCTGCCGCTTCGCGGGCGATGTCCACCGCCCCGTCCACGGAGATGCCAATATCCGCCGCACGCAGCGCGGGCGCGTCGTTGATACCATCGCCCATAAAGCCCACCACGTGCCCTTCGCGACGCAGCAGGGTGACGATGCGCTCTTTGTGCATCGGCGTCAGGCGGGCAAACAGCGTGGTGTGCCGGGCAAGCTGAGCCAGCTCGTCGTCACTGAGGTGTTCGATATCGCTGCCTACCACCACGTCACCCGCGTCCAGCCCCACTTCGTGGCATACTTTGGCGGCCACCAGCTCGCTGTCGCCGGTAAGGATTTTCACGGTGATCCCGCTGGCCTTCAGCGCTTTCAGCGCCGGAGCGGTGGTCTCTTTCGGCGGATCGAGGAATGCGATATAACCCTCGAGGATCAGATCGGATTCGTCGATACGCTGATAGTCTCCCTCGCGCGCAGGCAGGAATTTGCTCGCCACCGCCACCACCCGCAGCCCCTGACGGTTCAGGTTATCCGTGACGCGTTTGATGCGGCGCAGCATGGTGTCGTCCAGCGGCACGATGTCGCCGTTGTAATGCACCTGGGTGGAAACATTGAGGATCTCCTGCAACGCGCCTTTGCAGATCAGCTGGTGCACATCCGGTTGCTCGCTGACCACCACCGACATCCGGCGGCGCTCAAAATCGAACGGGATCTCATCCACCTTCTGCCAGCGGCCAGAGAGTGAGCGGGCAGACTCTTCATCCACCCCTTCCAGCACCGCAACATCGAGCAGATTTTTCAGCCCGGTCTGGTAGTGGCTGTTCAGCCAGGCGCTGTGCAGCACGCGTTCGCTGGTTTTACCGGCGATGTCGGTGTGGTTCTCCAGCACGATTTTATCCTGCGTCAGCGTGCCGGTTTTGTCGGTGCAGAGAATGTCCATCGCGCCAAAGTTCTGAATGGCGTCGAGGTGTTTGACGATTACCTTCTGTTTTGACAGCTTCACCGCCCCGCGCGCCAGGGTGGAGGTGACAATCATCGGCAGCATTTCCGGCGTTAAGCCAACCGCCACGGAGAGCGCAAACAGCGCGGCTTCCCACCAGTCGCCTTTGGTGTAGCCGTTGATCAGCAGCACAATCGGCGTCATCACCATCATAAAGCGGATCAGCAGCATGCTGACGCGGCCAATCCCTTTCTGGAACGCATTCGGCTCGCTCTCCTGCTCTGTCACACGTCCGGCAAGCTGACCAAACCAGGTATTGCCGCCGGTGGCGATGACAATCGCCTGCGCCGTGCCGCTGACCACCGTGGTGCCCATAAAGCACAGGGTATCGCACTCAAGCGGGTTCATCTGCTGCGGATCGCGGCTCCGCGCCACCTTTTCCACCGGCAGGGACTCCCCGGTGAGCGAGGCCTGGGCCACGAACAGATCGCGCGCCTGGATGATGCGTAAATCCGCCGGGATCATATCCCCGGCGGCGAGCTTCACCAGATCGCCCGGCACCAGCTGGTCGATGGGCAGTTCGACCCAGGCGTTTTCACCCAGATCGTTGATGACTCGCGACACGGTCGCGGTGTTGCTGACCATCGCCTTCAGGGCATCCGCCGCTTTGGTTGAGCGCGCTTCCTGGATAAAGTTCAGCAGCGTGGAGATCCCCACCATCAGGGCGATAACGCCTGCGGCAAACAGATCTTCAGTGGCGTAAGAGATAATGCCCAGCACCGTCAGCAGCAGATTGAAGGGGTTGCGGTAGCAGATCCACAGATGTACCCACCACGGCGCTGGTTTTTGCGCCGGGATAAGGTTATCGCCATGCACGGCCCGGATTTTTTGCACTTCAGCCGCATTCAGCCCTTCCGGGTGTCCGTTAAAGGCGCGCCAGACTTCGTTCTCATCCATCGCCGCCACGTTAAGGCAACGCTCGGTCAGGCTGGCGGGAATAGTGGCGCCGGAGAAATTTTTGCCGTTTGGCAGCGGATCGCGCTGAACCAGACGGTGTGGCAGGTGGCGGCTCAGCAGCGCCTGCAGCTGCCGGGTGATATTTTTAAACATAGTCATTCCCCCGCATCCGCCTGGGCGGACGCAGTCATTCCTGCAGGCGTGGCAAAGCCGTACCTGACAGGCACTTAAATTTTCAAGCAGGAACGTTCAGAACGTTGCTGCCTCACATCACCGGTGAGACAGCACAAGGCTGGCTTACCGGAAAGAAGGGGTTCTCCTGGTCAGGAGAGGTGTGGGATCGGGATCCATGTCGCCTCCGGTAAGTAAAAATAAGGGGTACGCCGCGCAGTATAAGGATTTAACCGTACCCTAAGCGGCGCGTCGGGCGGTATTATACCCACCCTCAAATAAACCGAACGTAAACCAGACTTTGCCCATAGCGAATTAGCGCTATAGCATTAGGCTCATTTGACACCGTTATCGTTGTTACAGGGAATACAGCATGCAAAACCGCCTTACGATTAAAGACATTGCGCGTTTAAGCGGCGTGGGGAAATCCACCGTGTCGCGCGTGCTGAACAACGAGAGCGGTGTCAGCGAACGCACGCGCGAGCGCGTCGAGGCGGTGATGAATCAGCACGGGTTTTCACCTTCCCGTTCCGCACGCGCCATGCGCGGACAGAGCGATAAAGTGGTCGCCATTATTGTCTCGCGTCTGGATTCTCTCTCTGAAAACCTCGCCGTACAAACCATGCTGCCCGCCTTCTATGAGCAGGGTTACGATCCAATCATGATGGAGAGCCAGTTCTCGCCACAGCTGGTGGAAGAGCATCTGGGGATGCTGGCGCGACGCAACATCGACGGGGTGGTCCTGTTTGGCTTTACCGGCATTAAAGAGGAGATGCTCAAACCCTGGCAACCCTCGCTGGTCTTGCTGGCACGCGATGCCCACGGATTTGCGTCCGTCTGCTATGACGATGAAGGGGCGATTATTACCCTGATGCAGCGTCTGTACGATAAAGGCCATCGCCATATCAGCTATCTTGGCGTACCGCACGCGGACGTCACCACCGGCAAACGCCGTCATGAAGCCTATCTGGCGTTTTGCAAAAAGCACAACCTCTCTGCCGTGGCTTCCCTGCCCGGGCTTGGCATGAAGCAGGGCTATGAACAGGTCGCCAGCGTGCTGACCCCGCAGACCACCGCGCTGGTGTGCGCGACCGACACCCTGGCGCTGGGTGCGAGCAAATATTTACAGGAACAGCGCATCGACGAGCTGCAGGTTGCCAGCGTAGGCAGTACCCCGCTGATGAAGTTCCTGCACCCGGAGATCATCACCGTCGATCCGGGCTACGCTGAGTCCGGCCGTCAGGCCGCCGCACAGCTGATTGAGCAGATCAACGGGCGCGCAGAACCCCGCCAAATCGTCATTCCCGTCCATCTTTCATAACCGCCATAAATCGGTTTATTGTGATCTTCGCCCGATTTCGGGAACGTTCCCATTTTCGCCGTCCCGCTGAAGGAGTAGGCTTGCGCTCAGGTCATTACACCCCTCCCATCTGTCATGAGGTTTCATGATGAGTAAAGTCAAACAAGCAGATATCGATCAGCTGATCGTCCTGGTGGGCGGTCGCGAAAACATCGCGACGGTCAGCCATTGTATTACCCGCCTGCGCTTCGTGCTGAACGATCCGGCCAAAGCCAATCCGAAAGCGATTGAAGCGCTTTCGATGGTGAAAGGCTGCTTCACCAACGCCGGGCAGTTCCAGGTGGTTATTGGTACCGAAGTGGGCGATTACTATCAGGCTCTGCTCGCCACTACCGGGCACAACGCGGCAGATAAAGAGCAGGCCAAAAAGGCCGCGCGCCAGAATATGAAATGGCACGAGCAGCTTATCTCCCACTTCGCAGAGATCTTCTTCCCGCTGCTGCCGGCGCTGATCAGCGGGGGCTTAATTTTAGGCTTCCGTAACGTCATCGGTGATGTGCCGATGAGCGACGGCAAAACCCTGGCGCAGATGTACCCGGCGCTGAAAACCATTTACGACTTCCTGTGGCTGATTGGCGAAGCGATCTTCTTCTATCTGCCGGTGGGGATTTGCTGGTCCGCCGTGCGCAAAATGGGCGGTACCCCGATTCTGGGTATCGTACTCGGCGTAACGCTGGTCTCTCCGCAGTTAATGAACGCTTACTTACTTGGCCAGCAGGCGCCGGAAGTGTGGAACTTTGGCCTGTTCACCATCGCCAAAGTGGGCTATCAGGCGCAGGTTATCCCGGCACTGCTGGCGGGTCTGGCGCTGGGCTTTATTGAGACGCGCCTGAAACGCATCGTGCCAGATTACCTCTATCTGGTGGTGGTGCCGGTCTGCTCGCTGATCCTGGCGGTGTTCCTGGCGCACGCCTTTATCGGTCCGTTTGGCCGCATGATCGGCGACGGCGTGGCCTTTGCCGTCCGTCACCTGATGACCGGCAGCTTCGCGCCGATTGGTGCCGCGCTGTTCGGCTTCCTGTACGCCCCGCTGGTGATCACCGGCGTACACCAGACCACGCTGGCGATTGATATGCAGATGATCCAGAGCCTTGGCGGCACGCCGGTCTGGCCGATTATCGCGCTGTCTAACATCGCTCAGGCATCTGCCGTAACGGGCATTATTCTGGTCAGCCGTAAGCATAACGAGCGTGAAATTTCCGTTCCGGCCGCCATCTCCGCGTATCTCGGGGTCACCGAACCGGCGATGTACGGTATCAACCTGAAATACCGCTTCCCGATGCTCTGCGCCATGATCGGCTCGGGTCTGGCGGGTCTGGTGTGTGGTCTCAACGGCGTGATGGCAAACGGCATCGGCGTTGGTGGCCTGCCGGGTATTCTCTCCATTCAGCCCGCCTTCTGGCAGGTGTTTGCCCTGGCGATGGCCATCGCGATCATCGTCCCTATGGCGCTCACCACCGTGGTTTACCAGCGTAAGTTCCGTCAGGGCGCGCTGCAGATTGTTTAACTTCATCTTTCGGGGCGCAGTTGCGCCCCTTCGCATTTGCAGGAACGCACTATGAATACCCTTCCTCACTGGTGGCAGAACGGAGTCATCTATCAGATTTACCCAAAAAGTTTTCAGGACACGACCGGCAGCGGCACCGGCGATTTGTGCGGCGTGACGCAGCGGCTGGACTACCTGAAAACCCTCGGTATTGACGCCATCTGGCTGACGCCGTTTTACATCTCCCCGCAGGTCGATAACGGCTACGACGTTGCGAATTACACCGCCATCGACCCGGCGTACGGCACGCTGGATGACTTTGACGAGCTGGTCGCCCAGGCGCATGAACGCGGCATTCGCATCGTGCTGGATATGGTGTTTAACCACACGTCAACCCAGCACGCCTGGTTCCGTGAATCACTGAATAAAGCCAGCCCGTACCGCCAGTTTTATATCTGGCGCGACGGCACGCCGGAGCAGCTTCCCAACAACTGGCGCTCCAAATTCGGCGGCAACGCCTGGCGCTGGCACGCCGAGAGCGAGCAGTATTATCTGCACCTCTTCGCCCCGGAGCAGGCGGATCTCAACTGGGAGAATCCGGCCGTGCGCGCTGAACTGAAAAAGGTGTGCGAGTTCTGGGCCGATCGCGGCGTGGACGGCCTGCGTCTGGATGTGATTAACCTGATTTCGAAAGACCAGGCTTTCCCGAATGACGATATTGGCGACGGTCGCCGCTTCTACACTGACGGGCCGCGCAGTCATGAATATCTCCAGGAGATGAGCCGCGACGTCTTTACGCCGCGTAATCTGATGACGGTGGGCGAGATGTCCTCCACCTCGCTGGAGAACTGCCAGCAGTATGCCTCTCTCGACGGGCGCGAGCTGTCGATGACCTTTAACTTCCATCATCTGAAGGTGGATTACCCCGGCGGCGAAAAATGGACGCTGGCAAAACCGGATTTCGTGGCGCTGAAAACCCTCTTCAATCACTGGCAGCAGGGGATGCATAACAAAGCGTGGAACGCGCTGTTCTGGTGTAACCACGATCAGCCGCGCATTGTGTCGCGCTTTGGCGATGAAGGCGAATACCGCGTACCGGCGGCGAAGATGCTGGGCATGGTGCTGCACGGGATGCAGGGCACGCCGTATATCTATCAGGGTGAAGAGCTTGGCATGACCAACCCGCACTTCAGCCGCATCACCGATTACCGCGACGTGGAAAGCCTGAACATGTTCGCCGAACTGCGGGCTAACGGCCGCGATCCGAACGAATTACTGGCGATTCTGGCGAGTAAGTCGCGCGATAACGGGCGCACACCGATGCAGTGGGATGCCTCGCACAATGCGGGTTTTACCGAAGGTGAGCCGTGGATTGGCGTCTGCGACAACTACGAGACGGTCAACGCCCGCGCGGCGCTGGACGATCCTGATTCGGTGTTTTATACCTACCAGTCGCTGATTCGCCTGCGCAAAACCCTGCCGGTGCTGACGTGGGGCGATTATCAGGATCTGCTGCCGGAACATCCGTCCCTGTGGTGTTATCGCCGCCAGTGGCAGGGGAAAACCCTGGTGGTGGTGGCTAACCTCAGCCATCAGTCTCATGAATGGGAATCTGATGTTCTCAGCGGTGAGTGGCAGGCCGTCATGAGTAATTACCCGGCCCCACATACCGCCACGCTACGTCCGTTTGAAGCCGTCTGGTGGCTACAGGCGTAATCTCCCGCCGGGCGCGACAGCAGCGCCCGGCTTACTTTACTGTTTTTGTTGAATAATTAATCAGATTTTTCCTTTGCGGATTTACATTCGCTCCAGCGCCCGCCGTTTGTACTCTCGTCTTTTTACTTTGTTCTGAATCAAAAAAATCGCAAACATGTTTGATGCAAATCACTATATGTAGCACTTAAAATGCTGGCCGACCCAACATCTTGTATTTATCGTCTACTATTCCAACAACAACACGGCGACTCCGCTCTCCGGGATTGTGGATAACAAGGGTCGGGAACGCGGGAAGTCATTGGGCTGGCTGATAATCCACCCGGTGCATACTTCCCCACCTCTGTGGATAACCTGTTTTTAAAATGGAGTGATCATGACACCGCATGTGATGAAACGTGATGGCTGTAAAGTGCCGTTTAAATCAGAGCGCATTCAGGAAGCCATTCTGCGTGCAGCTAAAGCAGCGGGAGTCGATGACGCAGATTACTGCGCCACCGTCGCAGACGTCGTTAGCCGCCAGATGAACGAACGCAGCCAGGTGGATATCAGCGAGATCCAGACTGCGGTTGAGAACCAGCTGATGTCTGGTCCTTACAAGCAGTTAGCGCGCGCTTATATTGAGTACCGCCACGACCGCGACGTCCAGCGTGAGAAGCGCGGTCGTCTGAATCAGGAAATCCGGGGTCTGGTCGAGCAGACCAACTCTGCCCTGCTCAATGAAAACGCCAATAAAGACAGCAAGGTGATCCCGACCCAGCGCGACCTGCTGGCCGGTATCGTGGCTAAACACTACGCCCGTCAGCATCTGTTGCCGCGCGACGTGGTGTCGGCGCACGAGCGCGGAGAGATCCACTACCACGATCTCGACTACTCGCCGTTCTTCCCGATGTTTAACTGCATGCTGATCGACCTCAAAGGCATGCTGACCCACGGTTTTAAAATGGGTAACGCCGAGATTGAGCCGCCGAAGTCTATCTCCACGGCGACGGCCGTCACGGCGCAGATTATCGCCCAGGTCGCGAGCCACATTTACGGCGGCACCACCATTAACCGCATTGATGAAGTGCTGGCCCCGTTTGTTACTGCAAGCTTTAAGAAGCACCGTAAAACGGCGGAAGAGTGGCAGATCCCCGATGCTGACGGCTACGCCCATTCCCGCACCGAGAAAGAGTGCTATGACGCGTTCCAGTCGCTGGAGTACGAGGTAAACACGCTGCATACCGCGAATGGTCAGACGCCGTTTGTCACGTTCGGCTTTGGTCTGGGAACCAGCTGGGAGTCGCGTCTGATTCAGCAGTCCATTCTGCGTAACCGTATCTCCGGTCTTGGCAAAAACCGCAAAACGGCGGTGTTCCCGAAACTGGTGTTCGCCATCCGCGACGGCCTGAACCATAAGTTTGGTGACCCGAACTACGACATTAAACAGCTGGCGCTGGAATGCGCGAGCAAGCGCATGTATCCGGACATTCTGAACTACGACCTGGTGGTGAAAGTCACCGGTTCGTTTAAAACCCCGATGGGCTGTCGCAGCTTCCTCGGCGTGTATGAGGACGAAAATGGTGAGCAGGTGCATGACGGCCGCAACAACCTGGGCGTGATCAGCCTGAACCTGCCGCGCATCGCGCTGGAAGCTAAAGGAAATGAAGACGCCTTCTGGGCGCTGCTGGATGAGCGTTTACAGCTGGCGCGTAAAGCGCTGATGACCCGCATCGCCCGTCTGGAAGGGGTCAAGGCACGCGTGGCACCGATCCTCTATATGGAAGGGGCCTGCGGCGTGCGTCTGAAAGCAGACGACGACGTGTCTGAGATCTTCAAAAACGGTCGTGCGTCGATCTCGCTGGGCTATATCGGCATTCACGAAACCATCAACGCCCTGTTTGGCAACACGCATATGTATGACAGCGACGCGCTGCGCGAGAAAGGCATCGCCATTGTTCAGCGCCTGCGCGATGCCGTTGACCAGTGGAAAGAAGAGACCGGCTACGGCTTTAGCCTGTACAGCACGCCGAGCGAAAACCTGTGTGACCGTTTCTGCCGTCTGGACACCGCCGAGTTCGGTATTGTGGAAGGGGTGACTGATAAAGGTTACTACACCAACAGCTTCCACCTGGACGTGGAGAAAAAGGTTAACCCGTACGACAAGATTGACTTTGAAGCGGCTTATCCCCCTATCGCCAGCGGCGGCTTTATCTGCTACGGCGAATACCCGAACATCCAGCACAACCTTAAAGCGCTGGAAGACGTGTGGGATTACAGCTATCAGCACGTGCCGTATTACGGCACCAACACGCCTATCGACGAGTGCTACGAGTGCGGCTTTACCGGCGAGTTTGAGTGTACCAGTAAAGGCTTTACCTGCCCGAAATGCGGCAACCACGATGCGGCCCGCGTATCGGTAACCCGCCGCGTGTGCGGCTATCTTGGCAGCCCGGATGCGCGTCCGTTCAACGCCGGTAAGCAGGAAGAGGTGAAACGCCGCGTGAAGCATTTAGGGAATGGGCAGATCGGGTAAGTTCCGTGTTCTCCCCCTCACCCTAGCCCTCTCCCTCAAGGGAGAGGGAACTCTTCCCCCTCTCCCCGTGGGAGAGGGCCGGGGTGAGGGCATCAGCGCGCATACATTCTCTGGACATTTCTATGCGATATCACCAGTACTACCCCGTCGACATCGTTAACGGCCCCGGCACCCGCTGCACTCTTTTTGTCTCAGGCTGCGTGCACGAATGCCCTGGCTGCTACAACAAAAGCACCTGGCGGCTCAATTCCGGCATGCCGTTTACTGCCGAGGTGGAAGACCGGATCATTAACGACCTCAACGACACCCGCATCAAACGCCAGGGAATTTCGCTCTCCGGCGGCGATCCGCTGCATCCGCAAAACGTGCCGGAGATCCTGAAGCTGGTAAAACGCATTCGCCGCGAGTGCGCAGGAAAAGATATCTGGGTCTGGACGGGCTATAAGCTGAACGAGCTGAACGCGCAGCAAAGGGAAGTGGTGGATCTGATTAACGTGCTGGTCGACGGCAAATTTGTACAGGATTTAAAAGACCCGGCGCTTATCTGGCGCGGCAGCAGTAACCAGGTTGTGCATCATTTGCGCTGAACGCTATAGCCGTTTGTTAGCATCGTGATACACGGTTAATTTCTCTCTTTTCCCAATAGCGATGACAACTACCGTTACCACGTTGTCCTGAACCTGATAGACCAAACGGTAACCCTGGGATCTGAGTTTTATTTTGTAGCAATCAGGCAGATTATGCAGACGGGCCGATTCGATCCGGGGGTTTACCAACACCCCGGCAAGTTTCTTCCTGAACTGCTTTTTTACAGTCTCCCCCAGCTTGCTCCACTCTTTTAACACCCTCGGGTCAAATTCCAGTTCATAAGTTATCCAGACTAACCTTAATTCCCTTTTGCGGATTAGCCAGTCGCTCCCGGACTGTCTGTATCAGCGCATCTTCGCTGTCGCTAATCGTGACCGTTTTCACCGGCATGCGCCCCGTCTCCGCAACGTACTGAAAAAGGAGTCGCACGGCTTCTGTTGGGGTGATATTGAGTTTTTCCAGCACGGCATAAGCCTCGTTTTTGAGTTTGTCATCCAGACGGACGTTAAGCGTAGCCATTATGCCTCCAGGAGAATCGAATGTGTAATGCAGTTTAGCATTACATTCGCATTACATCGAATTCTGGATAACGCCTCTCAAAACCGGCTCAAACTTTCCATCGCCACCGTCTTAAACTCGGCAAAATTTCCGCAGCTACAGAGCCGTGACATCGCACGTTCGCGCAGGAAGGTAACGAAAATATCGTAGATCGCCATCGCCTCTTCGTATTCGCTTTTGCTGATGGCGAGCAGGAAGATGACGTGGGCGGTTTCGTCGCCCCACTGGACGCCGTGCGGGGCGAGCACGGTATAGACCACCGTTTTCTGCGCCAGCAGGCCAAGGGAGTGCGGCAGCGCGATGCCGTCGCCGAGCATGGTGCTGACGATGGCTTCACGTTCAACGACCGAGTCGAGGAACTCAGCCCCCACAAAGCCCTCCTCTTCAAGCTGGACGCAGAGCTCGCGGAACAGCGTTTGCTGGTCCACAGGGGCGTTGAGAATACGGAAATGCGCAGCGTCGAAGTATTTATCCAGCATCCACGGACGGGTTCTGTCAACCAGCACCAGCTTGCCAATCTGCTCCAGCTGGTAGTCCGTCGGGAACGGGGCGATCATCACCACCGGCTTAGACTTTTCACTGACGCGGGCAGTCGAGATCACAAAGTCTTCGCTAATGGATTCCGTCTGCTCGTACTCGCGAAGCGTAAGCGTGCGTGTGACCTCAATCTGCGGGTATTTGCGCTGCAGCACCGCCTCAATCATGCGTACCATGGCATTACCGGCATCGCACACCAGCAGCACGCGCGGCTGGCGCTGGTAGCCAATGTTGTAGTGGCGCTCCAGCCCGACGCCAATATGCAGCACCAGGAAGCCAATCTCGTTTTCGCTGATCACATACGGCGTGTATTTGCCCCAGCTTGAGACTGCCGCCAGCGTCATATCCCACGCCATCGGATAGTGCTGCTTGATGTTATCCAGCAGCGGATTCGGGATCATGATTTGATACCGCACGCGGGTGATCATGGTTTTGATATGGGTAAGCAGATCCGCATGCAGCTGCTCGTCGCTGAGCAGGTTGTAGTTATAGTGGGTGTTGATATAGCGCAGGATGTAGTTGACCAGCGCTTCGTCGTCATCCGCATTGATGGCACTCGGCGCGATATCCTGGATCTGCCGCGCGGCGATATGCACGCACAGCCAGCTCTCTTCCGAAGGGGAAAGCGCTTTGCCCGCCAGCTGCTGAATGGTCACCGCGATATCTTTCGCCGCGTCACGCACGTTCTCTTCCACATCTTCGGCGTGGAATTCCGGCAGTGGATACCCCTCGCTGATGCGGCGCACCGACACCGCGCAGTAGAGTCGCAGGAACAGCTCGCCTTCGTCGGTCAGGCGGATGTGATGCCGCGTCAGCGCCTCGTGCAGTACGGGCACCATCTGCTCTGCTACTCCGGCATTGAGCGCCACGTCGGTCACCAGCGGGTTCAGGCTGTCCTGCTGGGCCAGTTCCCAGAGCAGATCGGTCAGACAGGCGCGGGTCGCCATCTCACTGCCAAACAGCTTCATGCCGTGGCGTGGACGCGTTTCCAGCGTCAGGTTGTAGCGGTGGAACCACTCCCGCACCTCCACCATGTCGCTCTGCAGCGTGGCGCGGCTGACGAACCACTCATCGGCCAGGTCTTCCAGCTTGAGTGAAAACGCCGAGGTGAGAAAACGCACCACCAGATAATGCACGCGCTCCGGCCCGGTACGGGGAATGCGCAGCGCGCGCGGATGGGAAGCCTGTAGCTGCTGATAACGTACCGCATCGTCAATTTTGAGCTGGTAGCCATTGCCGCGGCTGAGAATAAACTGCGCGCCGTGGCTTGCCAGCAGCGCGTTCAGGGCGGAAATATCCGCCCGGACGGTTCGCGTGGAGACCGACAGCCGCTGCGCCAGCTCGTCCTGCGGCAGCGTCTCGTTTTGCAACAGATCGAAAAGTTGCGCTAAACGTTGGTTCGGAAATCGCACGTCGTTGTCCTCTTACTGCTCAGGGTGAAATGACCATCTGGGATGGGCTGCCGACCGGGGTGTAGTCTGACTCAAAGCTTAGCTTGCCGTCCTGACCGACGCGGAAACGGGTTATGTTGTCGCTGCGCTGGTTCATGACGTACAGCCAGCGCCCCTGTTTATCGAGCGTCAGGGTGCGCGGGTAGTCGCCACGCGTCCAGACATCGTCCTGATGCGTCAGCGTGCCCTCCGCTGTTACGGTAAAGTGCCCGATGCTGTTATGCAAACGGTTAGCCACGTACAGCTGTTTACCATCTGCACTCAGCGCCAGTCCGGCCGCAAAACTGGTGCCTTTGTAACCTTCTGGCAGCGCGGAGAGCGTTTCGCCCTCTTTCAGCCTGCCGTTGCTGTCCAGCGTATAATGGGTGAGCGTAGACGCCTCTTCGTTAATCAGCCACAGCGCATCCCCCTTCGGCGTAAAGACAAAGTGCCGCGGCCCGGCCCCTTTTGAGGAGGCGCTGATAAACGGCGGATCGTTCGGCGTCAGCTTGCCGGCTCGATCGTCAAAGCGGTACTGATAGATACGATCCAACCCCAGATCGGTGGAAAACACATATTTCCCGCTCGGATCGGCGGCGATCATGTGCGCATGGGGGCCATTATGATCGCTGATGGCAAAACTGCCTTCTGCCGCCGCCTCCGGTTTCGCAGCGCCTGGCTCACCCTGATCCTGGTGTCGATCCGTGGCGTCACCCAGGCTGCCATCGGCTTTGATCGGCAGCACTGCGATCGATCCGCTTACGTAGTTTGCTACCAGCAGATGCTGACCGTTTGGCGTGAGCGAAAGATACACCGGCCCCGCACCGCCGGAGGAGACCTGATTCAACTCGCTCAGCTCGCCGTTAGCGCCCACGCGTAGCGCTTGCACCACGCCCTGCTCCACTTCGCTTGCCAGATACAGCGTTTTGCCATCGTGCGAGACGGCCAGCTGCGCGGCGTTCGGCAGCTGACTCACCAGCGTTTTATCGCCGAGCGCACCGGTGTTCGGGTCGACGGTAAAGCGGTACAGCCCTTCCCCGTTGGGGTTATAGGTGCCGACCCAGGCGTACTGCGGCTGGGCGATAGCGGCGTTAGCCAGTAAAGAGAGTGAAGCGACAAGCAGGGTACGGGTGTGCATGGTGGCTCCTTCAGGTTTGTGCGGTGTGTTCCCCCCTCACCCTAACCCTCTCCCCAAAGGGGAGAGGGGACGATTACACCCTCTCCCCTTTGGGGAGAGGGCTGGGATGAGGGGCAGTTTTTACTTCACCAGCTTCTTCGTCATCGCAAGCAGCGTACGCACATCTTCCGGACGCGTATCGCCGCTGGCTTTGTCGATAATCGAACTATAAATATGCGGAATGATTTTGCTCACGCCCGCGTCCAAGGCGATCTGCAGGATCGCCTCGAAGTTATCCAGATCGATACCCCCGGTCGGCTCCAGCCAGAAGTCGTGACGGGCGCAGGCTTCCGCCACGGCCTGGTATTCGTCACGGCACTTCAGGCCGCCCATCGGGAAGTATTTGACTGAACTGCCGCCAAAGTCTTTCAGCAGGGCGATCGCCGTTTCAACCGGCACAATGCCGTCCGGTGCCGCGCTGCTCAGCGGGCCGGTGGAGATTTTCACCATCCCGACGGTACCGGTCGGGGAGACCAGACCGTTGACCACCGATTCATTCTGCCCCAGCAGCGCACGGCTGGTGGCTACACCGGTGAAAACCTGGTTAACGTGCTGCGGCTGCACCTGACGGGAGATTTCGCTCACCATCTCCGACTGGTTCGGGTCACCCGCCCCCAGGCCTACCGAGAGCGCGTTATCAATCAGCGCCGCGTACTCGCGCATATCAGCAACCGCGCTGGGCACGTCCGGGTAATTTTTGGAGAGCACGCCCACCAGCACATGACCTTCCGCCGCCTCGTAAATGGCGCTGGCGTTCGCTTTTGAGCCTGCCAGCACGTTCAGGCAGACGCGGTCACGGTAAAAATTGGGGGTCAGTTTCATGCCTTTTTCTCCTGTCCTAACACTTCGCTTATGCGGCGGTACACAATGTTCAGCTGGTCAGCGTTCACGCTGCGCACGTCCGCTTCGATAATCCCTTCGTTGGCCTTGTAGCCGCGGAAATAAATGGCGTATTCGCCCTGCTTCAGGGCATTCACCAGCTCGCCGGTGCCGATGCCGGTTACGGCTTCGTCGAACTTAATCTCGGTACGCGCGATATCGCGACCGGCGCTGTCCCAGACCACGCGCGCGGTAACGCCGTTCAGGGTGTTGAGCGCGTCGATAAACGGCGTCATCTTCGCCACCATCTCCGCCCCGCTCTCTTTAGTCGCCGTCAGGTAGTGTTCGATGGCGCAGGTCAGGCCGAGGATCCCCTCTTTACCCACCTTCATGGCGCGGCCAATGCCCGCCGTCTGGCGCTTCACCCACTCAACGTACTGGGTCTTGCCGATCACCAGGCCGCTGGTGGGCCCTTCGATCGCTTTCGCGCCGCTGTAGATCACCAGGTCGGCGCCGGAGCGGTAATAGGTATGCAGATCTTCTTCCGCTGCGGCATCGACGATCAGGGGCAGATCGTGTTTGCGCGCCACGACCGCTGCCTGCTCAACGCTGAGCATGCTTTTCTGCACGCAGTGGTGCGATTTGATGTAAAGGATCGCCGCGGTGCGCGGGGTGATGGCCGCCGCCAGCTGCTCGGCTGAGCATTCGTTAGCGTAGCCCGCTTCCACCAGCTTGCCGCCGCCCAGCGCCACCATGGTGCCCACCGGCGCGCCAAAGTTAACATTGTGGCCTTTCGGCAGCACGATTTCGTTGTTCTCAACTGGAGTGACGTGCAGGTTTTCCAGCAGCCAGTCGCTGTCTTTCACCAGCACCGCCGCCACGGACTGGGCGATGCCCGCGGATGCGCAGGAGACCACCGTCGCGCCTTCCACGTCCAGCAGCTTCGCGATGTATTCCCCGGTTTTATTGACCAGATCTTTCATCTCGAAATAGTGATTCATGCCGTCCATCGCCGCCTGCACCACTTCCGGGCGTGGCGTGGAGACACCCAGCGCCGTCATGCGGCCGGAGGTGTTGATAACCTGCTTTAAGTGGTACTTCTCATAAATCGAAGGCATGTTCCGTGCTCCCTTGTTCGGTCATGTAGCCCTTGCCCGCGCGGATCGCGGCAAGCGGCACCAGAATGTGTTCAGCCTGCAGGCTGTCGTTTTCAGCATCCGTCAGCACCGTCGGCTGACGTTTAAGGGTGAACAGCGTCAGGTCGGCGTCGAGGCCGGGTTCGATACGCCCTTTGCGCGTCAGGCGCAGGCCGTCGGCGGCGTTGGCGGTGACGCAGTCAATCACCTGCGGCAATGACATGCCGATGGCGAGGAATTTCGACATCACGCTCGAAAGCGAGCCCACCGGGCCGTTGATGCGGTTGCGGCAGTAGATATCCGAGCTGATGGTGTGCGGCAGAATGCCCATCGCGATAGCGCGTTTCGCCACTTCAAAGCTGAAGCTCGCCGTACCGTGGCCTACGTCCAGCCGCACACCGCGTTTCAGGGCAGAGGTAATGGAGGCGCGCAGCTCGCCGGAGGGCGTCAGAATGCGGTTTGGCTTGCCGTTGTAGCAGTGGGTAATGATGTCGCCCGAGCTCAGCAGCTCGGCAATTTCATCCAGATTCGGCGGGTTATTGCCGATGTGTACCATCAGCGGCAGGTCGCCGTTCTCTTTCTGAATGGCTTTCGCACGCTCCAGCGGCGTAATACCGTTTTCACCCACCACGCTGCTGCTCATGCGCGCTTTCAGCCCGACGATAAAATCAGGGTGGCGTTTCACCGCCTGCTTCACGGCATCGGCATCAATATTCGCCATATTCGCCAGCTCGTTCTGGGCAATCAGCCCCACGCGGGAGATATTCAGCAGGGCAAAGACCTCGGTTGAGGCTTTGCGGGTGATTTCGTAGAAATCGTCCACGTCGTCGGCACCGGTACTGCCCGCATCCACCACGGTGGTGACGCCGGTGGCAATACCCACGCTGTCCGGTTCGTCGTGGTAAATAGGGGAGTTCGGGTAGCAGTGGACGTGGGAGTCGATCCAGCCTGCGCTGACGAACACGTCACCGTTCAGTTCCACCGTTTTGCGGGCGGGAGCGTCTATGTCGCCTGTTGCGGCAATTTTCCCGTCCAGAATGGCGATATCGGTCAGGGTATCGTCGCTAAGGCGCGCACGGCGCAGGAGTAAATCAAACATGGGGTTCTCCTGATAAGGCGGGCGCCAGCGCGCCCGCAGGTATTAAAGGGCGACCGGGAACAACCAGCCTAAAATCATGGCGCCAAGGATGGCACCGCCGGTGATCGGCTTCTGCCAGATGTAGAACAGCAGCGCGCCCAGCAGGGAACCGACGCCAATCGGAATAGAAGCGGTCATGGCGCTGAGGATAATCAACGGCCCCAGAAAACGACCGGAGGCATTGCCCGCGCCCATCATCACGTCCGCCCCGTAGGTGGAGTTGCTCTGGTTGATGGTGAACTTACGCGCCAGGATGATGACGTAGCCTATCGCCAGACCAATCACCAGGCCGGTAATCAGCGAGGCAATGAAGTTGGTCACCGGGAACATGATCCCCGCGCCCAGCAGCAGTGCTGGCACACCCAGACCCACGCCGGTCTGGATCGCCCCGCCGATGTCGAGGATCCCTACCAGCGATCCTTCGATGATACGGGCGAACAGGAAGCTTGCGCCGAACGCCGCCACTGCGCCGTATACGCCGGTATCAATTCCCGCTTTCAGCATCGCCACGAAGGCCACTTCGTTAAACGCGCCGATGCCGTAGAGGTAGTACATGTGCGTTCCGGCAAACACGCCGGAGGAGAGCAGGCCAACGAAGATCGGGAACGACCAGTCGGCATACCAAAAACCTTTATTCTGTTCCATGTAGAGGCTCCTGTTATTTACCGCTGAGCGAGTTGTGGATCATGTCGAGCCAGTTCGGCACGGTCAGATGGAAGGATTCAATCATCTTCATGTCGAAGCCGCGGAAGAAGCCGCTCAGCACGAAGAGCAGAACGATGGCCGCCATCATCACTTTGGTGACGTGGTTCCAGCCGCTCTCTTCCACGCCTTTACCGATCAGGATCCCCAGTACCAGGCCCGGTACGGCGTTACCCATAATCAACTGCGCCGCGCCGCCGAAGATGGTCGCCCAGAAGCCGGATTTTTTACCCGCGTCGATGGCCGCCAGCCAGAAGATCACCGGCATCACGGTGTTCACCAGCAGGTTTGCCGCCGGTACCAGCACCTTCACGGCGGTGACCTGCAGTGCGGCCGGAACAGACGAGGCAGTCAGGTTAAGGAAGGTGACGACAATCATGCCGATGATGCCGCAGGCAATCGCCATCTTGCGGGGATCGTGCAGCGTTTCGCCGACGTTACGGTTTTTGATCATCAAGGCTGCAGCACCCCAGTTTGGGATGATGCGGTGGTCTACGTCCTGTGTGAAGGCACCTGCGGCCACGGAAGAGGCCCAGGCGTTAAAGAAGAAGCCTAACCCAAAGGAGAAGTGAGAAGCCGGATCCCCTTCGCAGGAGTTCAGTTCCCCCAACGTACGAAACGCGCCCATACCCTGAGTGGTAGGCGCATGAAACATGCGTGCAGCCCCGGCTCCAACACCGACGCCTACCAGGCCGCCAATGATGAGCGATTTTATTAATATAATTAAGAACATCAGTCTGCCCTTTTATGAATAATCAGCGTTGCGTGACGAAATCCACCTGGTCGAGATTGATGGCGGTCACGTTGACGGTCACATCCAGCTCCACGCTGTAGGTGCGTCTTTCCCGGCGCAAAAAGAAGAACAGAAACGCTTCTTTACGCACCGCTTCTTGCGCCTGAACGACCTGCACATCCTGTGGCTCAATACGCAGTAAGATATGCGGTGAGGCTTTCATCACCGCGGCCTGAACGTGGTTGAGTGCGTCGGCAAAGGCGCGCGCTTTGGCGTCGCCCTTCCCCTTCACTCTCACCGTGGTTGTGAACTGTTCTTTCATGCTTATGCGCCGTGCTTCTTCTGCCACGCCTGCACCAGACGCTCGCCCAGCTCTTCTTTATCCATAAAGCCAAAGCCCAGCACGTTGCAGCCTTCGTTGATGGCGGTCACCCCCTCATCCACGGAGCGCATGCCGTATTTCGCTTTGTAGCCATATTTGGTTTGCGCCGTGATGGCACCCGCGCCGCCGCTGCCGCAGAAGGAGATGCCGAAGGTGGCGTTTTCCGCTTTCATGACGTCGCCGAGTTTCATATCTGCCGCCATACCCGGCACGACAACCGCACGTCCACCCGCTTTTTCCACACCGGCAGCCACTTTCTGGCCTTTACCCAGGCGATCGCCAATCACGACTGTAATCTGTTCCATGTGTTGCTCCTTAAAGGTTGTCTTTCGCGACTTCAAAGTGAACGGAGAGCAGCCAGGCTTCTTCATCAGGAAGGTTGCCAAACTGCGCTACCACTTCACGGGCGAGCCGCATTGAATCCGGTGAAATTTCGTCGAACAGCTCTGCCTCCACTTCCGGCAGCGGCTCGCCGGTCACGGACCGGTGCGCCATCGCGCGGACATGGGAGGTGAGCATCTGTTCCTGTACTGCATTGGGGATGATGTTGTGCCGGGCCAGCAGGGCATAAACCTGCTGTAGCATGGTGTTCGCGAGCTTTTCTGTTTGCTCCGCCTGATCCCCAACGTCGTTCATTACCGCTCCGTTACTCACTGGTCTTACCCCGTTAATGGCTCTGGAATAAAACTAACGTTGGCGATGGCGGGTTTGTAGCGAGTTGTTTTCCACTTCGAAGTGGAAAGGCGAGCCGCAGCAGTGATCTGTGCCACATAAATAGGCTGAATCTGGATAAATCGCTGTATTTGCGTGATGAATATCACGTTATCTGACGGCAAATATGGGGAGAGCGAAGCGGAAAAGATTACGAGCCGACTCGTAGAAATGTGACGTGGATAAGGTTTTCTTATGGGGATTCGCTAGAGTGGCGGCGGGTGCTTGAGACTGACCGTCTCAGGCATGGGACGGAAAGTGGAAAGCCCCGCCTGATAAAAAATCAGGGCGGGGGCTCGAAACGACACGTCGGACCGTGGAGTTCGCTACCTCGCCCGCTTTAAAGCAAGGAGGCATCCATGAAACGCCAATCCCCAATTATCCGGGTTTTGATGATTATTGCTTTGACAATAATCATCTTAACGCTGGTGACGAGGAAAACACTGTGCGAGATCCGTTTTCGAAACGGCTCGCTTGAAGTGACAGCGCGGATGGAGTGTCGCTCCGGCCAGTAGGGAGCAAAGATGCGGGGGCGCTAACTGCGCCCCCGCATACGGGAAAGGACGTACAGCTCAGGCACCCAATTAACGATACTTTTTGTGATACGTGTTACGCGTCGCGACAAACTGGTCGGCTGCCGCCTGGGCTTCCTTCACTTTGCCTTCGTTAGCGAGCTTCAGCGCGCCGTCAATCTGACCGACCAGCACGTCAAAGCCGTGGCGATAGTCCTTCATCTCTGCGCTGTCTGCCGCTTTGCTTTCCAGCTTTGGCGGCGTCGCTTTTTGCGCGTCCAGCGCCGCTTCACGCATTTTGGTCAATGCGCTTTTCATTTCTGCCGCATTGTCCGTTTTCTGAACGACCTTCAGGTTTTGACTGAGGATGTCCATGTTGTCTTCGAGATCGGCAGCAAACGCAGAAGAGCCAAGAACCAGCGTTGAAGCCGCGACGATCGCTAACAGGTGTTTACGCATTGCTCACTTCCTTTTTTATTATTAAAACGCTTTTCGGGTATTACTGGCCGGCGATTTTCATTTCCGGCAGTAATACAGAACCACACTGTATATTGCTACGTGTTTCAATATCGTTACCGACCGTAACGATATTGCGCCACATGTCCTTCAGGTTGCCGGCGATGGTAATTTCGCTCACCGGATACTGAATCTCGCCGTTTTCGACCCAGAAGCCTGCCGCACCGCGAGAGTAGTCTCCGGTAATGCCGCTCACGCCCTGGCCCATCAGTTCTGTCACCACCAGGCCGGTGCCCATCTCTTTCAGCATCTGCTCGAAGTTCAGGCCCTGTCCGGCAATGCGCCAGTTATGGATTCCCCCCGCATGTCCGGTGCTTTTCAGCCCCAGCTTGCGCGCGGAGTAGTTGGTCAGGAGCCACTGGGTCAGAATGCCGTCTTTAACGATATCGCGGCGTTCCGTGCGCACGCCTTCGCTGTCGAACGGCGTAGAGGCCAGCCCTTTCAGCAGGTGCGGGTGCTCTTCAATGGTCAGCCATTCCGGCAGGATCTGTTTGCCCAATGAGTCGAGCAGGAAGGTCGATTTACGGTAAACTGAGCCGCCCGCGATAGCGCCCACCAGATGGCCAAACAGGCCGGTCGCCACTTCATTGGCAAAAATAACCGGGGCTTTCATGGTGGAGAGCTTACGCGGTGACAGGCGAGACAGCGTGCGTTCAGCACACTCTTTGCCCACCCACTCAGGGGACTGTAAATCCCCCAGCGCGCGGCCGATGGTGTAAGCATAATCCCGCTCCATATCGCCGTTCTCTTCGGCGATCACGCAGCTTGAGAGCGAGTGACGGGTTGAGCAATAGCCCTGCAGCATACCATGCGAGTTACCGAAGACTTTGATGCCGTAGTGGCTGTTGAAGCTGCCGCCTTCGGTATTGGTGATGCGTTTATCCGCCTGCAAAGACGCCTGTTCGGCACGTGCGGCCAGCTCAATGGCTTCGTCCGGGGTGACTTCCGCCGGGTGGAAAAGATCGAGATCCGGGGCATCAAACGCCAGCAGATCTTTATCCGCAACGCCAGCATAAGGATCCGGTGAGGTGTAACGCGCAATATCCAGCGCCGCCTGCACGGTACGGGCAATGGCATCGGGGCTGAGATCGGTAGACGACGCGCTGCCTTTGCGGTTCTGGTGATAGACCGTGATCCCCAGTGCGCCATCGCTGTTGAATTCTACATTCTCCACTTCGCCATAGCGGGTGCTCACGCTAATGCCGGTGGTTTTGCTGACCGCCACTTCGGCGCCATCTGATTTACCTGAAGCGAGCGTCAGCGCGGTGGAGACGGCTTCTTCCAGAATCTTACGCTGCGCTTCAACTTGTGAGGTTACTTTCATCGCAAATGCCATACTGTAAGAGAGAGTTAACTGAAGTCTAACAGAGAACCGTTTTTCAGTGCGCGTCTTAACTGGTAACATTAGCCTCTTTTTTTAAGGAGCCTGACATGACTAAGCAGCCCGAAGACTGGCTCGACGACGTTCCCGGTGATGACATCGAAGACGAAGATGATGAGATCATCTGGGTCAGTAAAAGTGAAATTAAACGCGACGCCGAAGAGTTAAAACAGCTTGGCGCAGAAATGGTGGAACTGGGTAAAAACGCGCTGGATAAGATCCCGCTCGACCAGGATCTGCGTGATGCCATTGAACTGGCACAGAAAATCAAAAAAGAAGGCCGTCGTCGCCAGCTTCAGCTTATCGGTAAAATGCTGCGTCAGCGCGACGTCGATCCGATCCGCCAGGCGCTGGATAAACTGAAAAACCGCCACAACCAGCAGGTTGCGCTGTTCCACAAGCTGGAGCAGATCCGCGACCGTCTGATTGAACAGGGTGATGATGCGGTACCGGAAGTATTGAACCTGTGGCCGGATGCCGACCGCCAGCAGCTGCGTTCACTGATCCGCAACGCGAAGAAAGAGAAAGAAGGGAATAAGCCGCCGAAGTCCGCGCGTCTGATTTTCCAGTATCTGCGCGAGCTGTCTGAGAACGAAGAGTAATCCGTGCGGTTTTGCGCCGGATGGCGGCGTAAACGCCTTATCCGGCCTACAAGGTCGTGCAATGAGTAGGCCCGGTAAGCGCTAGCGCCACCGGCGCTTTTTTTTACTCTGCGGCCTCAGCCTTTTTCGCCAGACCGTCCAGCAGCTTCTGATGGATCCCACCAAAACCGCCGTTACTCATCACCAGAATATGGTCACCCGGCTGAGCGGCTTTCACCACCATATCCGCCAGAGCATCAACATCCGCACTCCAGTGCGCAGGCTGAATGCAGGCATCGGCCACTTCAGCTACCTGCCACGGAATATGCTGCGGCTGCAGCAGGAAGACTTCGTCGGCACGCCCTAAGGATGGCGCGAGATCGTCTTTGCAGATGCCCATTTTCATGGTGTTAGAGCGTGGCTCCAGCACCGCCAGAATGCGCGCGGTACCGCCGACCTTGCCGCGTAACGCTGCAAGCGTCGCCAGAATAGCAGTTGGGTGGTGCGCGAAATCGTCATACACGGTTACGCCGTGGGCTTCACCGCGCAGCTCCAGACGGCGACGGGCATTGATAAATGAACCCAGTGCATTCGCCGCATCCGCAGGCTGAACACCCACATGGCGTGCGGCAGCGATTGCCATCAGGCCGTTGTGCATGTTGTGTTCGCCAACCAGGCCCCATTTCACCTCACCCACTTTCTCGCCGTCGAGCCACACTTCCCACTCCGAGGCATCCACGTTGAGTTTTTTCGCCTGCCAGTGGCCCTGCTCACCCACCAGCTCCTGCTCGCTCCAGCAGCCCATCGCCATGGTCTGCTTAAGATTGATGTCGTTCTCCGGCAGGATGATACGGCCCTGACCCGGAACGATGCGCACTAGGTGGTGGAACTGTTTCTGAATGGCTTTCAGATCGTCAAAGATATCCGCATGATCGAACTCAAGGTTGTTGAGGATCAGCGTGCGCGGGCAGTAGTGTACAAACTTGGAGCGCTTGTCGAAGAACGCACAGTCGTACTCATCGGCTTCGATCACAAAGAACGGGCTCTCCCCCAGACGCGCAGACACGTCGAAATTGCCCGGAACGCCGCCAATGACAAAGCCAGGCTTGTAACCACAGGCTTCAAGGATCCAGGTCGCCATACCGGCGGTGGTGGTTTTACCGTGCGTACCGGCCACGGCAACAACCCAACGGTCACGCAGGACGAAATCATGCAGCCACTGTGGGCCAGACATGAACGGAATATTGCGTTCCAGTACCGCCTCAACGCACGGATTACCTCGCGTCATGGCGTTGCCAATGATCACCAGATCCGGCGCGGGATCCAGCTGGCTGGCATCATAACCCTGAATCAGAGAGATGCCCTGTTTCTCCAGGAGCGTGCTCATCGGCGGATACACATTGGCGTCCGAACCTGTCACTTCATGGCCCAGCGAGCGCGCCAGCATTGCCAGTCCGCCCATGAAAGTGCCACAAATCCCCAATATATGAATGCGCATACGTCACTATCCTTCTTCAATGTGGCGCACATTTTACTCACATGTTAGCGGGTGTGAAACGCATTTCAGGTAAATCCGTATATTGCTGGCGCGATTCACCTCTGCGCTACTATTTGAATATTTGTTAAGATTGTTGGGCATTAGTCGTTTTAGTGAACATACAATCGCTCTACTCACAAAGATGCAGGGAAAGTGTTATGAAAACGTTAGGTGAATTTATTGTCGAAAAGCAGCACGAGTTCTCTCATGCTACCGGTGAACTCACTGCTTTGCTGTCGGCAATAAAGCTGGGCGCTAAGATCATCCACCGTGATATCAACAAGGCCGGTCTGGTCGATATCCTGGGTGCCAGCGGTGCCGAGAACGTTCAGGGCGAGGTTCAGCAGAAACTCGATCTGTTCGCAAATGAAAAACTGAAAGCTGCACTGCGCGCGCGCGACATCGTTGCGGGTATCGCCTCTGAAGAAGAAGATGAAATTGTCGTATTCGAAGGGTGTGAACACGCGAAATACGTTGTTCTGATGGATCCGCTGGACGGCTCCTCCAACATCGACGTTAACGTTTCTGTCGGCACCATTTTCTCCATCTACCGCCGCGTCACGCCTGTTGGCACGCCGGTGACAGAAGAAGATTTCCTGCAGCCTGGCAGTCAGCAGGTTGCTGCCGGTTATGTCGTGTATGGCTCCTCCACCATGCTGGTCTACACCACTGGCTGTGGCGTTCATGCCTTTACTTACGATCCGTCGCTGGGCGTGTTCTGCCTGTGTCAGGAACGTATGCGCTTCCCGGAGAAGGGCAACACCTACTCCATCAACGAAGGTAACTACATCAAGTTCCCGACTGGCGTGAAGAAGTACATCAAATTCTGCCAGGAAGAAGATAAAGCGACGCAACGCCCTTACACCTCCCGCTATATCGGTTCCCTGGTTGCGGATTTCCACCGTAACCTGCTGAAAGGCGGCATTTACCTCTACCCAAGCACCGCCAGCCACCCGGACGGGAAGCTGCGTCTGCTGTATGAATGCAACCCGATGGCGTTCCTGGCGGAACAGGCGGGCGGCAAGGCGAGCGATGGTAAAGAGCGCATTCTGGACATCGTGCCAGAAAGTCTGCACCAGCGTCGTTCCTTCTTCGTCGGCAACAACCATATGGTTGAAGACGTTGAACGTTTTATCCGTGAGTATCCGGACGCGTAATCCCTCTCCCGGGGAGCCGCTCTGGCTCCCCAATACATTTATATAATTTACCGTATAAGTGTTTATAAAAAACGCGCTTTAATATTCAGATTCGCTCCTGCATTATTTCCATAACAGTTTGACAGATATTTCCTGGAGCGTACCCGTGACGAAAAATTATTCCCGTGCCAATACCGGCATCGATTTGAATCTTATTCCTGTCTTTATTGAAGTGGTCCGCTGCGGCAGCATGGCGAAGGCCTCTATCCGGCTGGAGATGTCACGCCCGGCCGTGAGCCTGGCGTTGAAGCGCTTTAGCCAGCTTTTTGCTGAACCGCTATTTATCCGTAAAGGGTTATATCTTGAACCGACGGAAAAAGCGTTAACCTTAACCCACCAGCTGGAAATATTACTCGGTAATATTCACGATAATATTAGCGCGATTAATTCGTCCGAGAATAATACCCTGGTACAGAATGTACCAGGGTCGGGGAATATTATGCGACACTCTGCGTCGTCAGTTTAAATGATGACATGGCTTCTATCAGCTGGCGTGACTGCTCTTCCAGCGAGCGCGTCGCGGCAGAGGATTGCTGTACCAGCGCCGCATTCTGCTGCGCGGTTTCATCCATCTGATTTACCGCAATATTCACCTGTTCAATGCCACGGCTCTGTTCCTGAGACGCGGTGGCAATTTCGCGCATCAGTTTGGTCATGCGCAGCACTTCGGTTGCGATCTCATCCATCGTTTCGCCCGCCTGCTGCGCCAGCTCGCTGCCCTCATTAACGTGGGTCTGCGAGTCGCTGATAAGTGAACGGATCTCTTTTGCCGCATCGGCGCTGCGGCTGGCAAGATTGCGTACCTCGCCCGCAACGACGGCAAAACCGCGCCCCTGCTCGCCCGCACGCGCCGCTTCCACGGAGGCGTTCAGCGCCAGGATATTGGTCTGGAAGGCAATGCCGTCAATAACGCTCAGAATGTCGGCAATGCGCGCCGAGCTGCCGGAGATATCGCGCATTTTCTCAATCACATAGCAGACCATTTCGCTGCCGTGATCGGCAGTATCCGAGACAGATTTCGCCAGCTGGTGCGCCTGCTCGGCGTTATCCGCGTTGAGTTTCACCGTGGCGGTGATCTCTTCCATGCTGGCGGCGGTCTGCTCCAGCGAGGTCGCGGTGGACTCCGTGCGCTCGGCAAGATCCCTGTTTCCCGCCGTCAGCTCGCGGCTGCCGGTATCAATTTGCGAGCTGGCATCGCGGACCCGCAGCACCGAGTGCATCAGCGACTGGCGCATGCCTTCGATGGCAGCGTTCAGACGGTTGAACTCCTGGCTCGCCGGGGCATTCAGCGTGTGGGTTAAATCCCCCGCGGCGACGTTTTCCAGCTGCGCAATCGATGCCGAGAGCGGCTTGAGCAGCATGTGACGCAGCACCAGCCAGGCCAGCACAATGATGCCTGCCGTCAGCAGCGCCGCGACAACGATCAGGACCAGAACCCGCGTTTTGCTCGACTGCACGGCGCTAACTTCCGCTTTCCCACGCGCGTCGCTCCACATCTGGAACGCCTGCATATCGTTATCAAACTGCTTTGCTACCGGAATGAGCTTACTCTCCAGCAGATCGTAATAGCTGTCTGCGCTCTGTTCGTTCAGCGCTTTCAACATTGGGTTGATCCCCTGCTGGTTATAAGCCGCCAGACTGGCCGCCACCTTATCCAGCAACTGCTGTCCCTGGGGATCGGCCACGCCTGCGTCGATCACGCCTTTCAGCGTTTTTTGCGCCAGGGCGATCTCCTGATTAATGCTTTTCACCGATTTCGCGGCATCGTCCAGCAGACCAATTTCCATCATTCTGACGGCCTGGCCCGCCTCGTTGCGCGCACGAAGGATCAGCGTATAGCCAGAATTGAGCTGCACCATCTGCTCACCCTGAAGGTGGTTGATGCGCTGAAGTGACGAAGAACTCTGTGTGAGGGCATAAATGCCAATGCCGCTGACAATCAGCAGCAGAAGGGTCATAACGGCCAGTAAAGAGAGCAAGCCGGTACGAATCGATAGCGTTTTAAGCATGATGTTATTTCCGGTAGCGAGATATTTCTGGGCATAAAAAAAGAGTATCGGCCGCTACCGGAAAATGTTTAGACTTTAAGCAAATTCAGCATGTTATCGCTCTGTTACTGATGTGTTCACGCGGGTAACAGGCGAGCTCTGGCGGTTCTCCCAGAGCACCGTCAGACCGCGCTGCAGGGCAATAAAAATAAACAGTAAAATGCCGATGGCGATTTTCGTCCACCAGGAGCTGAGCGTGCCGTCAAAGTTGATATAGGTCTGGATCAGCCCCTGGATTGCCACGCCAAACAGTGTTCCCAGCACCGTCCCCACCCCGCCGCTGAGCAGCGTGCCGCCAATCACCACAGAGGCAATCGCATCCAGTTCAACGCCAACCCCGGCCAGCGCGTAACCCGCCTGGGTGTAAATGGAGAAGACAATCCCCGCCAGCGTCGCCAGCCCGGTGGAGAGCATATAGATGCGGATGGTGGTGCTACGGGTGGAGATCCCCATCAGGTTGGCCGAGGTCGCGTTGCCGCCAATAGCGTAGACCTGATTACCAAACCGGGTGCGATGAGCAAGGAAGATACCAATGACCACCACGCCCAGCATCAGCAGCCCCATCGCGCTCAGGCGGCCCCCGCCGGGGATTTTCCACGCCAGGCTGGAGAGCGTGTCGTACACCGGATGGTTGATCGGGATCGACTCCTCAGACACCAGGTAGCTCACGCCGCGCAGGAAGAACATCCCGGCAAGCGTAATGATAAAGGCCGGGATCTTGAGCGCGTCAATCAGAAGCCCCATAAAGGCACCAAACGCACAGCCCATCACCAGCACCAGCGGAAACGCCACCAGCGGCGAGATGCCCCAGAAACCGATCGCTTTGGCAAGAAACACGCCGGTAAAGGCGATCACCGAACCGACGGAGAGATCAATCCCCCCGGAGAGGATCACAAAGGTCATGCCGACCGCGATGATGCCTAAAAAGGCGTTATCCGTCAGAATGTTACAAATCACACGCGTCGAGGCGAACCCCGGGAACTGGGTCAGGCAGTAGAGATAGCCCAGCACAAACACGCCCAGCGTGATCATTAACGGTAAATTACGTTTTATCATGGCCACGGATCCCCTTAATGATGCTGACAAAGCGCGGTGACTGGACGATCAGCACGCAGAGTACGACCACCGCTTTCACCACCTGGTTGAGTTCCGGCTGAAACCCGGAAAGCAGGATCCCGGTGTTCATCCCCTGAATAATCAGCGCACCAATTACCGAGAGCAGCAGGTTAAAGCGCCCGCCCATCAGCGATCCGCCGCCAATAACCACCGCCAGGATCGCATCCAGCTCCAGCCATAACCCGGCGTTGTTGGCATCAGCCCCACGAATATCTGCCGCGACGATCACCCCGGCGATGGCAGCACACACGCCGCTCAATACGTACGTGAGCATCACCATCAGCCGCGTATTGACCCCGGCGTTGCGTGCCGCCCGGATGTTGATCCCGACCGCTTCAATGAACATGCCCAGCGCCGTTTTGCGGGTAAAGATCCAGAACACCACCAGCGTCACCAGCGCAATGATCACCGGCGTGGGGAAGAAGAGCAGCTTGCCGCTCCCGAGCCACGCCAGGTTCGGCGAGTTGAAGGTAACAATCTGCCCCGAGGTGATGAGCTGTGCGACACCGCGCCCGGCCACCATCAATATCAGCGTGGCAACAAACGGCTGGATTTTGAGCACCGCCACCAGAATGCCGTTCCACAGTCCGGCCAGCACGCCGGTGCCCAACGCCGCCAGCAGCACCACTGGCAGGCTGTGCCCGGCCACGGTCATTGATGCTGCCGTCGCCCCGGCAATGGCCATCACCGCGCCAACAGAAAGGTCGATCCCGCCGGTGGCGATCACCAGCGTCATACCAATGGCGAGCAGCGCCACCGGCGCGGCGCGGTTTAAAATATCGATCGGGCTGCCGAACAGGCGGCCATCCTGCACGATTATCTGGAAGAAATGCGGTGCGACCAGGCTATCGACCAGCAACACCACCAGCAGCGCGGCGATTTGCGGCGTGCCGGTCGGCCAGTTGAAGCGGCGTTTTGTTTCGCCAGTTTGCGAAAGCGAACGAGACATCACGATTCACTCCTTACGCCGCGATGGCATTCATGATTGCCGGAACGGACAGTTTATCCAGCGGGATCTCTGCCACCTGCTTGCGATCGCGCATGATGATGACGCGATCGGCATAGCCCACCAGCTCCTCCAGTTCAGACGAGATGACCAGCAGCGCCAGCCCGTCCGCGCACAGGGTTTCAATAAGGCGGATAATTTCGGCGTGCGCCCCCACGTCAATGCCGCGGGTCGGTTCATCGAGGATCAGGAACTGAGGTTTGGTCAGTAGCCAGCGGGAAAGCAGTACCTTCTGCTGGTTGCCCCCGGAGAGGAACTCTATCGGCTGTTCTGCGCTCGGGGTACGGATACCGAGCTGGCGAATAAAGCGCTCGGCTATGGCGTTTTGCTCTTTCCGTGGGATCGGCCGCAGCCAGCCGCGCTGCGCCTGTAAGGCCAGAATGATATTTTCCCGCACCGAGGCGGCGGCAATAATGCCATCCGTTTTTCTGTCTTCCGGGCAGAAACCCACACCCAGACAGGAGGCCTGATGTGGCGAGCGCAGGGTTTGCGGTTTACCTTTGATCAGCGCGGTGCCGCTGTCTGCAGGCTTGATCCCGAAGATCACCTCGGCGGTTTCGGTACGGCCCGAGCCTAACAGGCCCGCCAGACCGACAATTTCACCGGGGCGCACCTCCAGGTTAAACGGCGAGATGACCCCTTTCTTGCCGAAATCACTGAACGCGGCGACCGGTTTCTCACTCAGCAGCGTACGGCCGGCACGCTGGAGCGCATTGGATTCCAGCTCGCGGCCGAGCATCATTTTGACCAGTTCAATCTGCGGCAGCTCGCGAGTGTCGCGGCAGCCGACAAAACTGCCGTTGCGCAGTACCGTAATGCGATCGCTCACCTCATACACCTGATCGAGGAAATGGGTGACGAAGATCAGGCTCACGCCCTGATTGCGCAGCTGGCGCATCAGGGTAAAGAGCATCTCCACTTCCTGGGTATCGAGGCTGGCGGTGGGCTCATCAAGGATCAGCACTTTTGCCGAGAGGTCGATAGCGCGACAAATGGCGACAATCTGCTGCATGGCGACGGAAAAACGGTTCAGCGGCTCGCGTACGTCGAGAGAGAAGCCGTAAGACGCCATCAGTTTTGTCGCCCGCGCTTCCATCTCCTTGCGGCGCAGCAGGCCAAAGCGTCGTGGCTCCCGGCCAATAAACAGGTTATCCGCGACCGACATGTTCGGCAGCAGGTTTACCTCCTGGTACACCGTCCCGATCCCCAGCTGCTGCGCATGGGCGGTATTTTTGGGTGATATGGCGTTACCTTCCAGCCAGATGGTGCCGCGATCCGCGTGATAAACCCCGGTCAGGGCTTTAATCAGCGTCGATTTCCCCGCACCGTTCTCGCCCAGCAACGCCATGATCTCGCCGCGTCGCAGGCTAAAATCAACGTTATCCAGCGCTTTTACGCCGGGGAAGAATTTACTCAAGCCCTCTGTGCGGAGGATTTCCTGGTGTTGTTCAGTGGTCATGGTTTTCCCCCTGCATCAAGCCGGATGGCGCTACGCTTATCCGGCCTACAAAAGAGCGTATCGTAGGCCGGGTAAGCGCAGCGTCACCCGGCATGTTCAGACAAGCTTAGTAGCCCATATTTTTCTTCTTCTCTAACTCTTCTTTCGCGGTATCCGGCAGGTAGAGGGTAGATTTGGTGACCGTCACCTTCTCAGGCATCGTGCCGTCTTTCTTGAATTTCTCCAGCGCATCGAATGCCGGACCGGCCATGTTTGGCGTGAGCTCCACGCTGGCGTTGGCTTCACCGTCGATCATTGCTTTGTAGATGTCCGGCACGCCGTCGATAGAGCCGGTGAGGATATCTTTGCCCGGTTTCAGGCCCGCTTCTTTAATGGCCTGAATCGCCCCGATCACCATGTCATCGTTGTGGGCGTAAACCATGCAGATGTTCTTGCCGTTGTTTTCAGCTTTGATAAAGCTCTCCATGACCTCTTTACCTTTACTGCGGGTAAAGTCGCCGGACTGAGAACGGATAATTTTAATGTTTGGCGCTTTGGCGATGGCCTCAGCAAACCCCTTCTTACGGTCGATGGCCACGCTCGCGCCGACCGTACCTTGCAGCTCAACGACGTTACACGGCTTGCCATCCACCTGTTTCACCAGCCAGTCACCAATTAATTGCCCTTCAAGAACGTTATTGGCGGTCACGGTGGTCATATAGAGAGATTTGTCTTTTACATCGATGGAACGATCGAGCAGGAAGACCGGGATCTCAGCATCTTTCGCTTCCTTCAGGACTGGCTCCCAGCCGGTCGCCACAACGGGCGCAATAAAGATGGCATCCACACCCTGCGCAATAAACGAACGCACGGCTTTAATCTGGTTTTCCTGTTTTTGCTGACCATCGGCGATCTTCAGCGTGATGCCGCGTTTCTGGGCCTCGCTTTTCGCAACGTTGGTTTCTGCCGCACGCCAGCCTGATTCAGAGCCGACCTGCGAAAATCCTACGGTTAAAGGTGCGGCCATCGCCATAGACGACATGGCTGCCGAAACTGCTGTGACAAGAAGTAAGCGCTTCCACATATGAACGTCCTCGTAGGGTGAGTTATTGTTGGTTAAAAGATGTTCTGCGAAATGACTATAGCCAATGAAATATGTAACGAATTGCGTTACATCACACTTCAGAAAAGTGAATAAAACGTTAATCACAAGTTTGTAATCGCTTTCATTTCTCCATGAAAAATGCGGCTGAGTTTATGGATTTTTCTGCCATGGAATCGGTCTGAAAAGTGAGACGAACGCGGTGAGAAGACGAAAACAGGCGGAGACATTCAGCGCCAGTTGGCTATAATACCTGCCACTTGTTTACCATCCATTTTAAAGGACACAGACATGAGCTTACTCAACGTCCCTGCGGGTAAAGAACTGCCAGAAGACATCTACGTTGTTATCGAAATCCCGGCTAACGCAGATCCTATCAAATACGAAGTGGACAAAGAGAGCGGTGCGCTGTTTGTAGACCGTTTCATGTCTACCGCGATGTTCTATCCATGCAACTACGGTTACATCAACCACACCCTGTCTCTGGACGGTGACCCGGTTGACGTGCTGGTTCCAACGCCATACCCACTGCAGCCAGGCGCAGTCATTCGCTGCCGCCCAGTTGGCGTGCTGAAAATGACCGACGAATCCGGCGAAGATGCGAAACTGGTTGCGGTACCGCACACCAAGCTGAGCAAAGAGTACGATCACATCAAAGATGTGAACGACCTGCCAGAACTGCTGAAAGCGCAGATCACTCACTTCTTCGAGCACTACAAAGACCTCGAAAAAGGCAAATGGGTTAAAGTTGACGGCTGGGACAACGCAGAAGCGGCGAAAGCAGAAATCATCGCCTCTTTCGAACGCGCTGCTAAGAAGTAATTCTTACCGCACATCGATAAAGCCCCGCTGGTCGGGGCTTTTTTTTGCCATTGAAAAACCAGAATACTCCTGACCGTCGCGATCGTGAGCGTTATGCATGCTAAGTTTCTTTCTTCAAAGCATAAAGATGGGCTACATAAAGGCGTTTGACTGTTACGGCAAAGACAGTAAATGGCAGTATCTCTGCATCCTGGCATTCCAGCTTGCCTGGTTTTTGGGGTACTTATGGATCCCTTATCGAAGTGATTATGCGATTCTGCTGTTTTTACTGTTTTTCCTGCCCGTCATTTCAAGCAATACGCGGTGCATAAACTACTATGGCCGTTCACGCGCCCTGTGCCTGTTATGGCTTATTGCCCCGTACATCATGCTGTTTGTTCCTCTGTTTTTAACCCGTCGCCGGGATACAGAAGAGAGTTGAAGGCACAAAAAACAACGCCACCTCACGGTGGCGTTGTTTTTTTCAGTACTGGTCTCTGTCTAACCAGTTACCGCTTACAATCCGCGTTAACCCTTCGACCGGACGCTGGTAGACGTACATCCACGCACTTCCGTACGGCGTCTGGATCAACTGGCGCGCGTATTCACCGCCCCTGGTGCGCAAGGCATCAAGTTCGGCAAGTGTCGCGTTATCAATACGATAAACTTCACCGTGTACTGTTCCTTCGCCGGGAACCGCGCCTGGATAGTGGCCCAGGCTGTACAACTGGTAGTTTTCGATATTGTAATTCCCAAGCAACAGGGCATTGGTCATCCAGTGACTGTTGCCTTGCTTGGTTCGTAAACTGCCGTAGACAAATATTCGCATTGCTAAAACTCAAACTGATAGAGCAGATCAAGTGCCTGGTCTACGCCGGACACTGCTTCCAGATATAGCTTAGGCATCAGGCGATAGCGTAACGTGAGAGTTGCCAGCGAGTCAAAGATCCCCACGCCATATTTTACCTGCAGACCCGGCAATACATAGCCGCTGACCACCACCTGCGAGGAGTCACCCACGCCCTGGGTGTCCAGCGCCAGATTGCTTACGCCGAACGTCTCACCGATTTTACCCACAACCTGACCACTTTGTGCAACCCCCAGACCCACTAACATTGAGGTCATCGCTGCACTGTCGCTTTGGCCGCTATCCAGGCCCTGACCACGCAGCAGGTAAGAGAGTGCTTCCTGCTGGGACATCGCCGGGTCGGAGAAGATCTCCGCCTTCGGTTCGTCGGCCGAACCGGTGACACGCACGCCCGCAATCACGTCGTTTTCTGTCGCTTCCGGGTTACGAATCGCTTCAATGTTGAGCAGCGGCTGATCCGGCGGACCGGAGAACAGCAGTTCACCTTTACGCACTATCAAATCCTGACCATAAGCATGGAAGCGCCCTTCAGGAATGTTGATCTGCCCGTTCAGGCCAAGCCCCTGTCTGTCCTGCGCCACTTTCAGGTCACCCGTCAGGCGTGCCTTCAGCCCAAACGCGTTCAGACGAACGTTATTCCCCACATGCACGGTAAGATTGCTGTTGATCGGAATGCCCGCGCTTTGCTGATTAATCGGCTTGAGGTTATCGTCGAGCATCACTTCATCACTGGAGACGCCCACCGCGCTTTCCGGCACCTCGTGAACCACGATGCGCGCCCACGGCACGTCCACGTTCCCGTCGAGGGTAAAGAGGCTCGGCGTTGCTTCAAAGACGATATCCGGCGAGACATCCAGACGTACCATCGGCGGTACGGTGATCCTCACCTTGCTGCCTTTCGCGGCGATACGGGCGCGCCAGTTATCAAGCTGGCTCCAGTCGGCGTCACCGCTGAGGTTGATTTGCCCCTGCTGGGTCAGCACCGAACCGTTCAGCGTTGAGCTCATCCCGTTGAAGTTCATCGTAATCTGGCTTGGCTGCATATCGAACGGCATAAAGTTGCCGTCGATATCCACACCGTTTAGCTGCATCTGGCCGAACAGCTGCGGGCTTTGCGCGTTGCCCGCCAGCCGCAGGTTCGCGTTGAGCATCCCCGCCGCTTTTTCACCGCGCGAGAAAATCGGGTTAACCATCGCCAGGTTGAAGTTGCGGATAGAGACGTTCCCACCCAGATTACGTCGCCCTTGTGGGTCGGTAATCTGCACCTTACCGTCGAACTGGCCATTATTGGTCAGGCGGATAAGCCACCCCAGCTCGGCGCGGTTGTTGTGCAGATCGGCGCTCAGGTTCAGAGTATCAAACGCCACCGGCAGCGGCGCGTTGTTGACATCCTGTGTCACCTTCACGTTGCGGCCAGAAAGCGTCACGCTGCCCTGTGGCAGCCCCTCTTTGGTGGTGTCCCAGGCCACATCGGCCTTCCCGCTAAAGACGCCGCTCGCCTGAGTGGTATCCGGCATGAACGGTTTTAACATCGCCAGATCAAAACGATTGAGGGTGATCTGCGCGCGCCCTTCCGCTCCCGCGTCGATGGTCTGCGGCACACACAGCTCCGCATTCGGGTTGGTCCAGCAGTGTGGGCCAATGCTGATCTTTTGTTCGGCATTGCGGTAGTCCAGGGCAATAGCGCGTGACAGCACCAATGGCCCTACCGGGGTGTTGAAACGGGTATTGTCGAGCGTCCCTTTCCAGCGCTCCGCCTTGCGGTCGAAGCTCCCCGTCAGGTGAAGCTGCCCGGAAACCGGCTCGCCCTGCACGCGCAGCTGGAGGTCGTGCTGCTTCTCGTTGCCTTTGGCGTCCAGGGTCACCAGATTAATGTTCACGTCCGGCTGAGAAATGCGCTCCACGCGCAGGTTCAGGTTACCGCCGATCTGATCGGTGGATTTCACATCCCCGTCAACGCGAACGCGGGCGATGGACAGCTCCTGCCAGCGCAGGTTACTGGCCGTGATATCCGCCAGCAACTGCGGTGCATCCACCGTGCCGCGCACCTTAAGCAGCCCCTTCGCCGTGCCGCCAAGCCCCGGAAGGGCGTTATCCAGATTCGGCGCATCGATAGTGGCGTCGAGGTTCAGATCTTTCACCCCCAGCTCGCCTTTGATATCCGCCGTGTTGCGCCCCAGCGCCACGTGCAGCCCCGGGATCACCCACTGCAGGTAGCTGTTGCCTTTGAGCGAACCTTCTACGTTAACCTTGTTCTGCTTCACGTTACCGGTGAGCTTGATTTCCGGGACATCCATCTGCCACGTGCCGCCGTACAGGCTGCCGCGGGTTTTGATAAGACCGTCCAGTTTTGACGGCCAGTCCGGCACCTCTTTCGCCGTGTTAATCCCCGAGAGCTTCAGCTCACCGCGCCAGCTGATCGCCTGCTGCCAGTCGAGCAGCGCGGTCAGCTCGGTTTTGCCTTCCAGCGCCGCAACGGTCAGTTTTTCGAGATTAACCTGCTGTTCATTCCCTTTTGCATCCAGCGTGATCGTGGCGGGTGGCACGTCCTGGCCCTTCACGGCGGTACGGAACGACAGCGTGTAATCGGTCATCTTGCCGCTCAGCTTCAGCTTCAGGTCATCGGCCTGGAACTGTTTTTCGCCAGTGAACGGCCAGTACAGCTGCTTGCTGACCACCTCAAGGTTAAGTGGCAGTCCGGCTTCCGCCAGCTGGGTTTGCGCGCGCAGAACCATGTCCACCGGGCCGGAGAGATTCACCCCGACATCCAGCTTGTCGCGTAGCGCGCCGCCCACCTTAACCTTCACTTTTTCGCCTTTCAGCGGGTCGATGTTGAGCGCGCTGTTCAGGGTAATATCCACCGGCCAGTTGTCACGCAGCAGGGCATGACCCGAGGCATTGACAGAGCCCTGGTTGGTGTCGATATCCAGCGCGTCGAGCTTCATGTTGCCGTCGATGCTGCTGACCTTCAGCAACATGTTATAGACCGTGAGATCGGTGTCGCCAGTCAGACGCAACTGCTCGCCCTTGAACGCTTCGATATTCAGGTTCAGCGGCAGGTGCACGTCCGTCATCTCCGGCAGGACGGGCTTCGAGAACAGATCTTTCAGCGTTTCACCCAGCGGTTTCTCTTCCGGCTGTGGGTTCTGGATCTTCGGCTCGACGATCTCCTCTTGCGCCACGTCCGCCACCTTCGGCAGCGCGATCAGCAATCCCTGCAGGGTGGTTGGCGTCAGGGTGAGGTTTTTCTCCTGCCAGCGCAGGCCGGAGGTGAAATCCATCACCGATACGGTGGTGTCATCGATTTTGACATTGACGTTGTCCAGCGCCACCCGATAAAGCGCAATCGGGTACGGTGTCGAGAGATTCAGCGGGCCGCTGTCCTCTTCTTCAACCGGCGCTGATTTCGGCATTTTCTCCGAATCAATCGCCACGTTCACATCTTTTAGCGACAGGTCGTTGACGCAGAGCTTACTGTCCCGCAGGCAACCCAGCCTGACGGCAAGGTGAAACTCGCCCGCGTTGACCGCAACGCCAGGCTGCTCGTAGCGAATATTCTTCAGACGTAGATCGCGCCAGCCGCCCGTCACCTGGCCGATTTCCAGCCCGGGTACCCAGCGGTTCGCCGCGTTAAACAGCAGATGCAGGCCGGTTGTCGTGCCCACCAGAAACGCCACCGTACCGAGCAGCAGCACGATAAAAATCAGTACTCCGAGGCTTATCTTCTTCCATAAACTCATAATTCAGGCCCCAGACCGATGTAAAACTGTAAACCGTGTTCTTCTTTGTCACCCACCGGCACAGCGAAGTCGAGCTTGATGGGCCCGACGGGCGACTGCCAGCGCACGCCCACGCCCGCGCCGGTTTTGAAATCGCTGCGGCGGATATCGCTCACCGCTTCGCCGCCGTCCACAAACATGGCGCCCCACCATTTTCCGCTGACGTTGTACTGGTACTCCAGCGAGCCGGTCGCCAGCTTGGAGGCCCCGATCAGCTTGCCGTCATCATCTTTAGGCGCGATGGATTTGTATTTGTAGCCGCGGATACTGCGGTCGCCCCCGGCGAAGAAGCGCAGGTCAGGCGGGACTTTGTCGAAGTCGCCGGTTTCAATCCAGCCGAGGTTCCCGCGCATCACAAAACGGTGTTTGTCATACAGCGTGCGGATCCAGACGTTTTGCGCCTGAATCACCGAGAAATCCACATCGGAACCCCACATGGTGTTGGAGTAATCGATAGAGTAACGCTGGGAATCGCCCCAGGTCGGCATCAGGCCGCCGCGTGAGCGGGTACGGCTGATCATCACCCCCGGATAGAGCAGCATGGTGGTGTTGGTGACGTTGGCCTGGGTAAAGTGGTCAAGACTCCAGCGCAGGTTAATGGCGCGCTGCCAGCCGCTGGAGAGATCCCAGAATCGGGATACGGCAAGCGTGGTGGAATCCGACTCGGTATCGTTCAGATCGGTACGCTTAAAGCCCCCCTGGACCAGGTAATACTGCTCAAGCGGGTTCTTCAGCAGCGGAATTTTGTAGCTGAAGTCGAGCTGTTGCTCCGGGGCGGAGATACTGGCGCTGGTGGTCAGGCTATGGCCGTACGAGTTCATCCACGGCTTTTTCCAGGTCGCCCTCACGCGCGGCCCCACGTCCGTTGAATAGCCAGCCCCGGTCTCAATGGTGTTTTCGGTGCGTGGCGACACCACACCGTGCAGTGGTAATACCTTGGTTTTGCGGGCCTTTTCAAACTCCGGCGCAACGACCACCGAATTAAACCACCCGGTTGCCGACAGGCGGCGGTTCAGCTCGGCCAGATCGCGTGAATGGTAGTAGTCACCCTTTTTGAACGGCACGAGGTTTTGCAGGTACTCTTCACGAATTTGCGAGCCTTCGAACGTCACATCGCCAAAGCGGTAGCGTTCGCCGCTGTCGTAGTCGATATCCCAGAAGGCCTGGCGTCTGCCCAGCGCAATGCCCAGCTGGCTTTTATTGAACTGGCTGTCGAAGTAGCCCTTGCGTAAGGAGACGCTCGTCAGCGATTTTTTGAAACTGTCGTAATCACCGTGATTCAGTACGGTACCGATTTTAGGCCGCGTACTGAGCAGATCCAGATAATCGCGATCGGTACGCGCGCCGCCGCGTAACACCACGTTGGTGCCGCCTATCAGCACCGGCTCACCCGGCGAGACGCGGGCAATAAGCACCTGCCGCCCCTTTTTTGGCGGTGGGCGGAGATCGAAATCGATGGTGGGTTCGTAATATCCCAGGGCTTTTAGCCCTTCGCGTATCGCGTCATCCACGCGTGCACGAAAACGCCGGTCCGGCGTCACTTCGTCACTTTCAATCGTCGACAGCTGTGCACGCACGTTTTTTTCCAGCGCCCCGGATAACCCCTCAACCTGCAAACGGACATTCGCCGCGCTGGCAACCCCGCTTGTCAGCAAGACACTGACCAAACATAACTGGCGGATTTTTGTCACGTTCTCTCCTGAATATCCCTGTTTCCACCCTGGAAGCAAATGAAGTGCCGCTCCGCGGCAAAATACGGCCTGTTGGCCAAAAAACCCAATTCTCGGGTTGAAAAAGGGTGTAACACCCAAATATTTCTTATGATTAAATCTAGACTCATTCAGCGCATTTATTGTGTTCAATTAAACGCTTCGTGACAACCTTAACCGAAACATCGCACCCCGGGAGGCCCCATCGTGAGTTTATTCGACAAAAAGCATCTGGTTTCACAAGCAGATGCATTACCGGGACGCAACACCCCTATGCCAGTCGCAACCTTACACGCCGTGAATGGCCATTCCATGACCAACGTACCTGAAGGCATGGAAATCGCCCTGTTTGCCATGGGCTGCTTCTGGGGCGTGGAACGCCTCTACTGGCAGTTGCCTGGCGTCTACAGCACCGCGGCGGGCTACACGGGCGGATATACGCCAAACCCCACCTACCGCGAAGTCTGCTCCGGCGAGACCGGCCATGCTGAAGCCGTACGCGTGGTATACGACCCGTCCGTCATCAGCTATGAACAGCTACTGCAGGTATTCTGGGAAAACCACGACCCGGCGCAGGGTATGCGTCAGGGTAATGACCATGGCACCCAGTATCGTTCGGCGATTTATCCGCTCACGCCTGAGCAGGAAGCCGCCGCACTCGCCAGTAAGGAGCGTTTCCAGCAGGCCATGCGCGACGCAGGTGATACGCGCGAGGTGACAACGGAAATCACCACCGCGAAACCGTTCTACTATGCCGAGGACGACCACCAGCAGTATCTGCACAAAAATCCGTACGGCTACTGCGGCATTGGTGGCATCGGCGTGTGCCTGCCGCCGCAGCTTGCCTGATTACTGATCCAGCGCCACGCGAGCCGCGTGGCGCGTGGCATTACTGACTGAGCCGTAATCCATGACTTTGCCCTGCAACAGCAGGTTATAGACCGGCGCCTGAGGTCGGTTGAGCCGCGTTTGCAGCAGGTGTACGGCCTCAATCCCCAGCTCACGGCAGGGCACCGTGACGCCCGTGATCGGTTTTTCCAGACGGTGCGCTAAATTCCATGCAAAATCGGTCGTAATGAGCGAAATGTCTTCCGGAATGCGCAGCCCGTGGCGCGTTAACGCCCTGATCACCCCCTCCGTCATGCTGGTACTGTTCGGGAAAATCACCTCTGGCCACTGCGATCTGTCATGACTTAACAGCCATGCATCCAGCGCCCGCTCGGCCTCCTCTGCCGTAAACCACTCCGTCACCAGCAAATCACGCTGGGGATCAAAGGCCACGTGAAAATGGCGGTACGCCTCTTTAATGCCGTCCAGACGCGCATACAGCGTCTCACGCCGCAGGCAGGTGAGCGTGAGCACACGGCGGTGCCCCTGCTCAAAAAGGTACTGCATGGCGGTGAAACCAATCGCCCGGTGATCGGGTGATACGGCGTCCAGCACCCGATCCCGATCAACGGAGTTAATCAATACGCAGGGCTTATTCAGCGTGCTCGCCAGTTTAAAGATGGTGGAATCATCAGTCCCAATAATTATTATTGCGTTGATATTCTTATGGCTGGCCTTTTCCATAAACAATTTCACGTCGGCGTGCTGCTCTTCTAATCCGCAGCAACTGACCCACACGTTATGCGGGGCGCACGCTTCAGCAATGCCTTTGGTCACTTCCAGATAAAAAATGTCTCCACGCCCCTGAAAGGTTCTTTCCGGGGCAAAGACAGCGATACCGTTAATTAACAGCCTTCCGCTTGCCATTGCCTCCAGAACACCTAATTCGCGCGCGGTGCGAACGATCGCGTCACGGGCTTTATCGCTGGCATAAGACTTGCCGCTTAATACCCGCGAAACCGTGCTGACGGAATACCCCGTCAGGGTCGCAATCTCCTCCATTTTTAACCTGCCCGGCATAGTGTGACCTCGCTCTCAATCAGTTTTTGCAAATATTTGCAGAAACAGCGCTTTGATTTTAAAACCAAATTTCAGATACCCTGGAGATTACTTAAACAGCTTGCGAGTATTCTCACAAAAACACATTGTCGCTGCGGCTCCCCTTTCCTATTTTCCGGTCATCCCTCATTTCAACTGAAATTAAGGTGTGACATGGAGAAGGTACGTTTTGGCATTATCGGAATAGGTAATATCGGTACGGTCCACGCCCGTTATTTACTGGCGGGTACGGTCAGTGACGCATGCCTGGCGGCGGTTTGTGATAATGCACCGGAAAAGCATCCGGCCATTCGCCAGCTGGTCGGCTCCCTCCCCCTTTTCAGCGATGCGCAGGAGATGCTTCAGAGCGGACTTATCGACGCGGTGATTGTCGCAACGCCGCACTACGAGCATCCGCGTCTGTCGATGCTGGCAATGCGCCACGGCATCCACACGCTCTGCGAAAAACCGGCCGGCGTATATACGGCGCAGGTGCAGGAAATGAACGCCTGTGCCCGGACCTGCGATGTGGTGTTCGGCATCATGTACAACCAGCGCCCGAATCCGCTCTACCAGAAGGTGAAAGATCTGATCGACAGCGGCGAGCTGGGTGAGATCCGCCGCTCCAACTGGATCATTACCAACTGGTATCGCTCGCAGAGCTACTACAACTCCGGCGGCTGGCGCGCCACCTGGAAAGGAGAAGGCGGTGGCGTACTGCTCAATCAGGACCCACATCAGCTCGATCTCTGGCAGTGGCTGGTTGGTATGCCGATCCGTCTGCGCGCGTTTTGCCAGTTTGGTAAGCATCGCGACATTGAAGTGGAAGATGAGGTCACCGCCTACGCCGAGTACGCCAACGGTGCGACGGGCGTATTTATCACGACCGTGGCTGAAACGCCGGGGACCAACCGGCTGGAGATCGTCGGCGATCGCGGCAAGGTGATCGTCGAAGAAGGGAAACTGCGCTACTGGCGGCTGCGGGAATCTGAAACCGCCTTCAACGCCCGCTGGCAAAACGGCTTTGGTGAACCGGAATGCTGGGAGGTCACGCTTCCCGTCGGCCCGGAATGCAGCGAACACCACGTTATTACCGCCAATTTCTGCGGCGCCATCCTGCGCGGCGAGCCGCTCATTGCCCCGGGGCTGGAAGGGATCCACGGGTTAACGCTCTCCAACGCCATGCACCTCTCCACCTGGACCGACGACTGGGTCGACCTCCCGCTCAACGAGAAACAGTATCTGCGCTTGCTTCAACAGCGTATCAGCACCTCAGTGGCTAAAGAGACCGCCAGCGTCACGCTGGATGCCTCCGGCACCTGGTAACTCAGGAGAAGAAACGATGTTAAATGTCGCCATCGTGGGAACAGGAAATATCTCGCATAACCATATTCAGGGTTATTTGCAGTTTGACCAACGCTGCCGGATCGTCGCGCTGGTCGATATCTACCCGGAAAAAGCCCACGAGAAAAAAGCACGCTACAACCTGACGGACGCACGCGTGTATGAAAGCCACGAGCAGATGCTGGCGTCAGAGCCAGATATCGATATCGTCGACGTCTGCACGCCGCCCTACGTTCATGCAGAGATAAGCATTAATGCCCTCAATGCGGGTTGCCATGTGCTGTGCGAAAAACCGATGGCCGCCTCGCTGGAGGAGTGCGACGCCATGATCGCCGCGCAACAGGCCAGCGGTAAATTGCTCGCCATCATCGCTCAAAACCGCTTTACCGATGCCTTCTGGCGTTTAAAAGCGGCGCTGGATTCGGGCCTTGCTGGCAAGGTGTGCCATGCCCAGGTGGACTCGTTCTGGTGGCGCGGACACTGCTACTACGACCTGTGGTGGCGCGGCACCTGGGAAAAAGAGGGCGGCGGCTGCACCCTTAACCACGCTGTTCACCACATCGACGCCATTCAGTGGATGCTGGGCTTCCCGTCTGAAGTGGTGGCTATGATGACCAACGTGGCGCACGACAACGCTGAAGTCGAAGATCTCAGCGCGGCAATATTTAAATACCCCAGCGGCGCACTCACTCAGCTAACCGCCTCGGTCGTGCACCACGGAGAAGATCAGAAAATCATTATCCAGGGTGAAAAGGCGCGCATCTCTGCACCGTGGCAGGCCTTTGCCAGCGTCAGCGCTGATAACGGCTTCCCCCAGAATGATCGGGACCTGGAGCGGGAAGCGCAGCTTAACGCCGTTTTTCACGAGACGCCGAAGCTCGAATGGACGCTGCACACCGGGCAGATTAACGACCTGCTGTATGCCATCGAGCACGGCACGGCGCCGTTAGTAGATGGCCTGCAGGGCAAACGTTCGCTGGAGCTGATAACCGCGATCTATAAATCCGCCATCACCCGCTCCGTGGTTTCGCTGCCGATTCAACGCGACGATCCGTTTTACCGTACCGGCGGGACCAACGCCCTCGCCCCCCGTTTTTATGAAAAATCCGCAAGCGTCGCCAACTTCAGCGAAGTCGGTGCGATTCCCCTGGGCAAAGATCTGGATGAAGGAGTAACACCATGAACAAAAATGACGGCATGAACTACGCGCCAGTGGGTAAACCTCAGCCCGTTGTCAGGGAAGGAGAGTTTGTCTTTGCCGCTGCCGCGCTCGACCACGGCCATATCTACGGCATGAGTAACGGCCTGATTGAAGCGGGCGCCACGCTGAAATGGGTCTACGACCCCGATCCGGCAAAAGTGGATAAATTCATTCAGCAGTATCCGCAGGCCAGGGTTGCAGACTCCCTGGATGCCATACTCGCCGACGATGAGGTGCGTCTGGTAGCTGGCGCCGCCATTCCCGCCGAGCGCTGCGCGCTGGGGCTAAAAGCGATGGCCGCAGGCAAAGATTACTTCACCGATAAAGCCCCCCTTACCACCCTTGAACAACTGGCAGATGCCAAAGCCATGGTGGAAAAAACGGGCCGGAAATACGCCGTGTATTACAGCGAACGCCTGCATGTTGAGAGCGCGGTCTTTGCCGGACAACTGGTGCAGCAAGGGGCCATTGGCCGCGTCGTACAAACGCTGGGGACGGGCCCGCACCGGGAAGGGACCGGCCGCCCGGACTGGTTCTACGATCGGCGCTATTTCGGCGGCATTCTATGCGATATCGGCAGCCATCAGATTGAGCAGTTCCTGTTTTACACCGGCAACAGTGACGCCACCGTGGTGGCAAGCCAGGTACGGAACGTTAAACACCCCCAGTACCCCGCCTTCGAAGATTTTGGCGATGCCATGCTGAAAGGGGAAAACGGCGCCAGCGGCTATTTCCGCTGCGACTGGTTTACCCCTGACGGGCTCTCGACCTGGGGCGATGGCCGCCTGACGCTGCTGGGCACCGAAGGCTATATTGAGATCCGCAAATATGTCGATCTCACCCGTGGTGAACAGGATGTGGTGTATCTCGTCAATAACGAGGGGGAGTTCCGTTATCCGGTCGCCGGCCAGGTCGGATTCCCGTTCTTTGGCGAACTGATCCTCGACTGTTTGCATCGTACTGAACATGCCATGACCCAGGCTCACGCCTTTAAGGCGGCGGAGCTCTGCGTGAAGGCACAGATGCTGGCCAACGCAACGGCATAACGGGAGGCGACAATGAAGCTCCTGAACACGGCGGTGATCGGCGCCGGAGCGATTCACGGTTGCCACGTGAATGCGCTGCGCCAGCTCCCCAACGTTGCGCTGCGCGCGCTGGCAGATATCGACAGCGTCAAAGGGCTGAAGCTGGCATTGGGCTATCAGTGCCGCTTCTATCAGGATTACCGGGAGATGCTGCTGGATGATGCCATCGATGTGGTCCATATCTGCACGCCGCACTTTGAGCATAAAAGCATGATTCTGGCGGCCCTCGCCGCCGGAAAGCATGTTTTCTGCGAAAAACCGGTGGGCATGAACAGCAGCGAACTGGTGGATATCACCCGTGCCGCTGACCAGGCTACGTGTCTGCTCGGCGTGTGTTATCAGAACCGGCTCAACCCCACCAGCCTGCGCATTCGCCAGGCGCTGGACGAAGGCGAGCTGGGAAAAATGCTCAGCATCAAAGCGGTGCTGACGTGGTCACGCTCGGGCGCGTACTACACCCAAAGTCCGTGGCGTGGGCGACTGGCTACGGAAGGAGGCAGCCTGCTGATCAACCAGGCCATTCATACCCTCGACCTGATGCAGTGGTTCGCCGGCGGCGTAACGCGTGTGAAAGGCGTGGTGGATAGCGGTGAACTGGCGGACGTGACGGAAGGTGAAGACAGCGCGATGGCCACGCTGCACTTTGCTAACGGCGCGCGCGGCCTGTTTTACGCCAGCAACTGCAATACCACTGATTCCCCGCTTCTGATGGAGATCCACTGCGAGCAGGGCTCGCTGCTGCTGAACGACAACACGCTCTGGCGCGTGACGCCGGGTGAGCGCGTCAGGCTCACCTGCGACGACTCCCCGGACGGTTCGGTCAAAAGCTACTGGGGGCTGGGCCACCAGCAGGCGATCCGCCGTTTTTATCAGGCTATCACTCACCCCGGTTACACGGATTACACCGATATCCATGAAGCCGGGAAATCACTCACCCTTGTGGAGGCTATTTATCGATCATCTCAATTAAGGCAATGGATAGAAATCAATTAATAGAACGTAATTTGTATTCCAGCAGTAAATAAAAAACGACCCGACAGATCGGGTTAATCATTACCCTACACTGGATATTATTATGGTCAAACCAACTGAACGTAGAGTGGGTTATGGCGTGGCGCTCGGCTACGGTATAACCGATCTGTTTGGCGGAGGCGCTTTCGCCATTATCGGCACCTGGCTTTTATTTTTTTACACCACCTATTGCGGGCTCTCTGTCGTCGAAGCGGGTTCGATATTTGCTATTGCTCGCGTCATTGATGCGTTATTAAGCCCGATTATGGGTTATATCACGGATAATTTCGGTGATACCTGGCTCGGGCGTAAATTTGGCCGTCGCCGCTTCTTTTTATTACTCAGTTCGCCCTTAATGTTTCTGTATGCCCTGCTGTGGCTTACGGACATGGGTTACTGGTATTACCTGGGCACTTACCTCTCTATTGAGCTATTGTCGGCGATGGTGCTGGTACCCTGGGAAACCCTGGCCGCTGAAATGACTAACCGGTATGAAGAGCGTAGCCGTCTCTCCGGTGTGCGTATGATCTGCTCTCAGCTCGGCGGCTTTCTTGCGGTTTCCGTTCCCGGCGTCATTATGCAGTTCACGGGGAAAGATAATCCGTTTACCTATACTCTTACCGGGCTGATATTCTCCTGCGTATTCTGTATTGCGGTATTTATTACCTGGTATACCACCTGGGAAGCGAAAGATGTGCAACAGCCATCCACGTTTAAAGTGGATAAACAGCGCAGCAGCGGATTAATTAATCACCTGAAATATCTGGTGCTGGATCTCTTTTCCTCTTTCCGTATTCGCGCGTTCCGCCTGCATATTATTATTTATATCTTTTCATTTACGGCGATGGACGTATTCGGTTCGGTCTTTACCTATTATGTCGTGTATTGTCTGAGCCAGGACGCGGCAGCCGTCTCCGGCTGGCTGAGCATTGCGGCTTTCGCCTCAGTACCTGGCACATATGGATTTATGCTGTTGCTGAACAGGCTGAATGTCTCCCCTTCTGCCGCTTTGCGCCTCTCTTACGGCGGGATCTTCTTCGTGCTGGTGTTCCTGTTTACGGTCTACCTGACCAAAACCCAGGTGCCCACGCTGCTGTTCACGGCGGTCTTTATCCTGCTGGGCGCCACCCGCGCGGGCCTCTATTACATACCGTGGAATATCTACAGCTTCATTCCTGATATTGACGAGATGGTGACGCAGCAGCGCCGCGAAGGGATTTTTGCCGGGGTGATGGTCCTGACCCGCAAAAGCACCGTGGCGATCGCCATCATGATTATTGGCCTGGTCCTGCAGGAGTCCGGCTTTGTGAAGGGCGGCGGCGCACAGCCTGAAAGCGCGCTGGGGGCGATTATAGGCCTGATGATCTTCGCGACGGCAGCCCTGCTGGCGGTGAGCTTCTTCACTACCTATAAATTCAAGCTCACCCGCGAGACGCATAAACTGCTTCTCAAGGAGATTGCCCGCCGTAAGCTGGGCGGTGATTACCGCGACTGCGATGCCAATACTCGTGTGGTGATAAAACAGCTCACAGGCTATGAGTACGATCAGGTATGGGGAGGCGATGCTGCCCGTCGTGCAGTGAACAACGTCGGGTTATCGGCCGCAAAATAGCGCGTCTCGCCGGGCCGGTTCACCGCCTGCCCGGCCTCTTTTCGCCGCAAAATGTGACCTCTGGCAGGTTTACATCTCTTTACGCTATACTACCCGCTGAAATAATCAGCTCAACGCTACGAGCTGACGTTCAATGTGTTTCCACACAAATGGTATCAACTTCCCTTCCGAGGATCTGGCGAGAAGCCGGATAAACTATGTTAAACAGTATTTTAGTAATACTTTGTCTGATAGCCGTCAGCGCATTTTTCTCGATATCCGAGATCTCGCTGGCCGCGTCCCGTAAAATCAAACTTAAGCTGCTTGCCGACGAAGGCAACATCAATGCTTCCCGTATCCTGAAGATGCAGGAAAATCCTGGAACGTTCTTCACCGTGGTACAAATTGGCCTGAACGCGGTTGCTATTCTCGGCGGTATCGTGGAGGATGCAGCGTTTTCTCCGGCCTTTTACAGCCTGTTCGTTCAGTACATGTCCGCCGAACTTGCCGAGCAGATGAGCTTTATTCTCTCCTTCTCGCTGGTCACCGGGATGTTCATCCTGTTCGCTGACCTGACCCCGAAACGCATCGGTATGATTGCGCCAGAAGCTGTGGCTTTGCGTATCATCAACCCGATGCGCTTCTGCCTGTTCGTGTTCCGTCCGCTGGTGTGGTTCTTCAACGGCCTGGCGAACGTCATCTTCCGCATCTTTAAACTGCCGATGGTGCGTAAAGATGACATCACCTCCGACGACATCTACGCCGTGGTAGAAGCCGGTGCGCTGGCCGGAGTGCTGCGCAAGCAAGAGCATGAGCTGATCGAAAATGTGTTCGAGCTGGAATCCCGTACCGTGCCCTCTTCCATGACGGGCCGTGAAAGCGTGATTTGGTTCGATCTGCATGAAGACGAGCAGAGCCTGAAGAATAAAGTCGCGGAGCACCCGCACTCTAAATTCCTGGTCTGTAATGAAGATATCGACCACATCATCGGCTATGTGGATTCCAAAGATCTGCTGAACCGCGTGCTGGCGAACCAAAGCCTGGCGCTCAACAGCGGCGTGCAGATCCGCAATACCCTGATTGTACCGGACACGTTGACGCTCTCTGAAGCGCTGGAAAGTTTCAAAACCGCCGGTGAAGACTTTGCCGTTATCATGAACGAATACGCGCTGGTGGTGGGTATCATTACCCTCAACGACGTCATGACCACGCTGATGGGTGACCTGGTCGGCCAGGGTCTGGAAGAGCAGATTGTGGCGCGGGATGAGAACTCATGGCTGATTGACGGCGCAACGCCAATCGACGACGTGATGCGCGTGCTGGATATCGACGAGTTCCCGCAGTCAGGCAACTACGAGACCATCGGCGGCTTTATGATGTTTATGCTGCGTAAAATCCCGAAGCGCACCGACTCGGTGAAGTTCTCCGGCTACAAGTTTGAAGTGGTGGATATTGATAACTACCGCATCGACCAGCTGCTGGTGACGCGTATTGATAACAAACCGACCGTGCTGGTGCCGAAGCTGCCGGATGCGGAAGAGAAGGTGTCGGCGTGATAACAAAAGGGCAGTGATTAACTGCCCTTTCTTTTTTCACTCATATGCAGTACGTATCTGACATTGATAAAAAAATTTAGAACGGTGATGAATCCATATATATAAAACTATAGCCTGCAACGTTCTTAAATTTAAAGATATCACCACTAACCTTAAGATGGATAGAATTATCTTCAATTTTTACATACACATCTGAGGCGGTAGTCACCAGGAAAGGTTCATAGCCACTTCTTAGATCATTTAAAAAATCCGCATCCGATTTTTTCGCAGAGTATAGGTAATATTGGTATACATATGGAGTGGTTGCTCCAGCATTACTTTCAGTAATAATTAAAGTTGACAACTCACCAACTTTCTCTCGGCGTATAATATCTTGTTCAAGGTAAAGAAATTCATCAACTACACGCCATATGCCACACCCTAACAAAATAATCACGACGATTATATATAGCCACTTCTTTTTAAAAACCAGAGCGTTGAGCATAGTCTATTCCTGCTCTAATCCATGTCTGATCGGTTGGATCATCCCCATGTGAATCCGGCCCTTGATAATTTTTAAAACTAGGGTCGCTGGTCCCTGCAAGAATTTGAGCAAGTCCGGCTGCCCGCAATAATATCTCGGGTTCAATTCCGGCGGCAATGCCTACCGCTCCGAAATGAAAATTTCCAAAATTTTCGTATTGCCTACCTAATATGTTTTTATAATCCCAAGGGCCATGCCCTTTTACTTGCTTATAAAACCATAAGTAGGTCAGCGCTGACGGGCCATGATGGAACCGCGCAATCATCATGTTGTTTGATAATGAAACGCCGGGTGGAGAAAATGAAGAAATATCATAAGGAGGTTGAGGCTTAACAGCGATTGCTGGACGTCTCATGTTATGCCCTTTCGTTCCAGCTATCGGAAAAGAGCAAATTCCCATCACAGTGTTTCCATGTTATTTTTTCATATCGCATCTCAACACATTCAAGGTGATTATGTTTCTCTTTCGAAGCATCTTTCGTATCATGCATGACAGGAGAAACTCCGACAATTTTTACGTTTTCAAGAAACATGTTGTTATACTCAACTTCCTGACCCGCATCGTTAATACGATACCATTTAAACTCTGCGCTTATTAACGTTTGACCGGTACAAACCGCCTTGAACAGATAGGGAGATAAACAATCAAATTCTTTCATAAAGAGGATACTTGAGTGCTTCCTTGTTCCGGTAATTTTTCCTGTCAATGGATCTGTTGGAATAGATACATTATGTGAAAACCCATTGATCTCTATACTTGACTCTCTATCTTGCACGTCAACAGCACCTTTTATTAACGCACCACCATCATCCTTCAGCCATAAATAAGCAGGAATAGCCATCCTTAAAACTCCTTTTCGTTAATGAGATGAGCATTCTTTATGCGTTATTCAATAAGGCCAATAGAGAATCAATTTTTTATTGTTTTATATCAAAACGAGAGCACTGAAAGAGAGTTTAAGAATAACTACACAAACTCATACTTCCTCTGGAAAGTGGCAACCAGAAATTCACCGATACAACAGAGTCAGAGTTATACTTCCCCCCACAAACATCAACGGCTCCCATCGGGAGCCGTTTTTTTAACTACTGCATAGCACGTAGGTTAAGCCATCTCAGTTTGCAGACGCATAACCTGACGGTTGACTTCGGACATCACAGACAAGTGCTGTTTGTCCTTCACTTTTGGGACAAGGATCTTGCCCTTATCAAACTCAAAAGCGCCAACATCCTTGATATACAACCGTCCACGGAACAGGATCTTCACGTACTTCGCCACCTGAAGCGGGTTGTAGCGTTGGAAAATTTTCATTCTTGTATCTCCTGCGAATCATACGCTCTTGCGGCGCCACAATCGGCCCGACTGTTCTGAGCGCAAATTTTGTTGCCCAATGACTATAGACCAGAACTACGTAGTTACCCAGTGTGCATAAGTTTATTTACCGTTTGATTACAATTATTCAGAATAATCTTTTCAAACTGTGACTACAGGCAGTATAAGCCGTCGTTTTTTTATGGATATGTGCGTTCGCCCACAAACTGGCATCGGGATTGCGGGAAAAGCCCATTGATCGCACTTATGATTAAAAGCGTAAGACCAAGTGGTCGGATCACCTGCATACAATAAGGAAACACCATGACCCTACGTAACATTCTTGCAGCCGCATGCCTGCTCCTGCCCCTGTGGGCGAGTGCCCACAACATTGAAAAAGGACAACGCGTACCGCCAGTCGGCATTGCTGACCGGGGAGAATTGATTCTCGACAATGATAAGTTTAGCTACAAACCGTGGAATAGCGCGCAGCTCGCGGGCAAAGTGAGAGTTGTACAACATATTGCCGGTCGTACATCTGCAAAAGAGAAAAACGCAAACCTGGTGGAAGCGATCAAGGCCGCAAAATTCCCGCATGACCGCTATCAGACCACCACCATTGTGAACACCGACGATGCCATCCCTGGCTCCGGGATGTTTGTACGCTCAAGCCTTGAGAGCAACAAAAAGCTCTACCCGTGGTCGCAGTTTATTGTCGACAGCAACGGCGTGACGCGCAAAGCCTGGCAGCTTGAGGAAGAGAGTTCAGCGATTATCGTGCTGGATAAAAACGGCCAGGTGCAGTGGGTAAAAGACGGGGCGTTAACCCAGGAAGAGGTGCAGCAGGTGGTTGATCTGCTGCACAAGCTGCTGGCTCAGTAAAGAGAGACCCGGAAGCCTGGATTGAGGAATGATTCGCGCGGGGTGTAGTCCAGCGGCTTGCCCTGCCAGTCATGAACATGCGCACCCGCGGCCGCGGCTACCGCGTGGCCGGCTGCCGTGTCCCAGATGTTCGTCGGCCCGAAACGGGGATAGAGCTGCGCCTGCCCCTCCGCCACCAGACAGAATTTCAGCGAGGAGCCAATCGAGGTCGTCTGATGTTCACCCAACTGTTGCAGGTACTCTTCCAACTCGCTGTCGCTGTGCGAGCGGCTGATAACCACCAGCGGAGGGCGCGCATCGCGCACCTGGATCGGCTTGCGGACACCACACTCTTCCTTCCAGGCCTTGCCTTCTGCGGCGCTGTACATCACTTTCATCACTGGCGCGTAGACCACCCCAAGCACCGCCTTGCCCTTGTCGATCAGGGCGATATTCACGGTGAATTCACCGTTACGCTTGATAAACTCTTTGGTGCCGTCCAGAGGATCGACCAGCCAGTAACGCTGCCAGTGCTGACGCTCATCCCAGCTCTGCGGCGCTTCTTCGGAAAGCACGGGGATCTCTGGCGTGAGTGCCTGTAGCCCTTTCATGATCACGCCATGCGCCGCGATATCCGCCGCCGTGACCGGGGAATCATCCGCCTTGCTGACAACGTTCATCGGTTGTGCGCCATCATACACCTGCATGATGGCATCGCCCGCATCCCGTGCGAGCTGACAAATTTTATCTAACATTCTCCACCTCTTCGTTAACGCAGTGGGTATAACTCTTTGTTTTATTTATATCGTAATGTGAACAATTCCGCTATCTGTGAAGCAATTCCGGTTTCATCGCCCTTTTTTCTGGCAGGATTCACACTTCTGTAAGCAACAAACGATAGATACATATTCTTTTGTGGCCTGGATCGAAAAAAGGACTCCTCTGATGATTAAGTTTAGCGCAACGCTCCTGGCGACGCTGATTGCAGCGAGCGTACAGGCGGCGACGGTCGATCTCCGTATTCTGGAAACCACCGACCTGCACAGCAATATGATGGACTTCGATTACTACAAAGATACCCCTACGGAAAAATTCGGATTGGTACGCACGGCAAGTTTGATCAATGCCGCCCGCAATGAAGTGAAAAATAGCGTGCTGGTCGACAACGGTGATTTGATTCAGGGGAGTCCGCTGGGTGACTACATGGCGGCAAAGGGGCTGAAAAAAGGCGAGATCCACCCGGTGTATAAAGCGATGAACACCCTGGATTATACCGTCGGCAACCTCGGTAACCACGAATTCAACTATGGTCTGAAATACCTGCACGATGCGCTGGCAGGCGCAAAATTCCCGTACGTTAACGCCAATATCATCGACGTTAAGACCAAAAAGCCGCTTTTCACCCCTTATCTGATTAAAGAGACCGAGGTTGTTGATCAGGACGGTAAAAAGCAGACGCTGAAAATTGGCTACATCGGCTTTGTACCGCCCCAGATCATGACCTGGGATAAAGCCAATCTCACCGGCAAAGTCACCGTTAACGACATCACCGAAACGGCGCGTAAATACGTACCGGAGATGCGTGAAAAAGGGGCGGATGTTGTGGTCGTTGTCGCCCACTCGGGCCTCTCTGCCGATCCGTACCAGGTGATGGCGGAAAACTCGGTTTACTACCTGAGCGAAGTGCCGGGCGTGGACGCGATCCTCTTTGGCCACGCCCATGCGGTCTTCCCGGGTAAGGATTTTGCCAGCATCAAAGGGGCAGACATCGACAAGGGAACGCTCAACGGCGTGCCGGCGGTAATGCCCGGCATGTGGGGCGACCATCTTGGGGTGGTGGATCTGGTGCTCAAAAACGACAGCGGCAGCTGGAAGGTGACCGGATCCAAAGCCGAAGCGCGCCCCATTTACGATGCTGCCGCCAAAAAATCACTGGCGGCTGAAGACCAAAAACTCGTCGACGTGCTCAAGCGTGACCACGTCGCCACCCGCGAATTCGTTAGCAAGCCGATCGGCAAATCCGCCGACAACATGTACAGCTATCTGGCGCTGATACAGGATGACCCAACCGTTCAGGTGGTCAACATGGCGCAGAAAGCCTATGCCGAACATTTTGTTCAGGGCGATCCGGACTTAGCCAACCTGCCGGTGCTTTCCGCCGCCGCACCGTTCAAAGTGGGCGGACGTAAAAATGACCCGGCCAGCTATGTTGAAGTGGAAAAAGGCCAGCTGACGTTCCGTAACGCCGCCGATCTCTATCTCTACCCGAACACGCTGGTCGTGGTTAAAGCAACGGGTAAAGAGGTGAAAGAGTGGCTGGAATGCTCCGCCGGGCAGTTTAACCAGATCGATCCGAAGAGCAACAAGCCGCAGTCGTTGATTAACTGGGACGGGTTCCGCACCTATAACTTCGACGTTATCGACGGGGTGGATTATCAGATTGATGTCACCCAGCCGGCGAAATATGACGGCGAGTGTCAGGCCATTAATCCGCAGGCAGAGCGCATCAAAAACCTGACCTTCAAGGGCAAGCCTGTCGATCCGGCGGCCACCTTCCTGGTGGTGACCAATAACTATCGCGCGTATGGCGGCAAATTTGCCGGCACCGGCGATAGCCACATTGCCTTTGCATCCCCGGATGAGAACCGCTCGGTGCTGGCCGCCTGGATCAGCGCAGAATCGAAAAAGGCGGGAGAGATTCATCCGGCGGTCGATAACAACTGGCGTCTGGCCCCGATCCACAGCGATACCCCACTGGATATTCGCATTGAAACGTCTCCGTCGGATAAGGCTGCGGCGTTTATTAAGGAGAAGGCGCAATACCCGATGAAGAAGGTTGCGACGGATGATATCGGGTTCGCCATTTATCAGGTGGATTTAAGTAAGTAAAAGCAAAACGGCAACGCACGTTGCCGTTTTTAGTGTTTATTCCCTCTCCCGGTGGGCTGAGGGTTCCCCAGAAAAATGAAAAGCACGATGAAGTGTGATCTACTGGTTGCGCTAACAAATCAGAAGAGACCTCATCGTGCCTTTACAGACAGTCTGCCAGAAATTTTTCTCCGCGTCTTTACCGGACGTTCACAGCTTCCGGATTAATGTCCTTGTTTCCATGGCCGTTGCCCTCACGCACGGTGCGGATCTGACCCTGACCAGCCTTGGTCGCACTCTTCCCGGCAGAGCGCACGTCAAAAATAAAATTAAACGTGTTGACCGTGCCCTGGGTAATACCGCCCTTCACCGGGA
>NZ_LNII01000040.1:0-1769 GCF_001463365.1 Enterobacter sp. 50793107
GCTTTATTGTAGGTGGGCCAGTTGGTGATTTTGAACTTTTGCTTTGCCACGGAACGGTCTGCGTTGTCGGGAAGATACGTGATCTGATCCTTCAACTCAGCAAAAGTTCGATTTATTCAACAAAGCCAAACAGAAGCCACTGGAGCACCTCAAAAACACCATCATACACTAAATCAGTAAGTTGGCAGCATCACCTTTTGCGTCTATAGTCATGATGTCAAATGAACGCGTTTCGACAGGAAATCATCATGAATAAATATCAGGCAGTTATTATTGGTTTTGGCAAGGCTGGAAAAACATTAGCCGTCACGCTGGCAAAAGCAGGTTGGCGTGTGGCTCTCATCGAACAATCAAATGCAATGTATGGCGGGACCTGTATTAATATCGGCTGTATCCCAACCAAAACATTGGTTCATGACGCACAGCAGCACACAGATTTTGTCCGTGCCATACAGCGTAAAAATGAAGTGGTTAATTTTTTACGTAATAAGAATTTTCATAATCTTGCGGATATGCCCAATATCGACGTGATCGACGGCCAGGCGGAGTTTATCAATAATCATAGCCTGCGTGTTCATCGGCCTGAGGGAAATTTGGAGATTCATGGCGAGAAAATTTTTATTAATACCGGTGCACAAGCCGTGGTTCCGCCAATTCCTGGAATTACCACCACGCCTGGTGTATATGACAGCACCGGATTACTTAATCTAAAAGAATTGCCTGGGCATTTAGGTATTTTGGGCGGCGGATATATTGGCGTTGAGTTCGCCTCTATGTTCGCTAATTTTGGCAGCAAAGTAACCATTTTAGAGGCAGCTTCGCTGTTTTTGCCTCGGGAAGATCGGGATATTGCTGATAATATCGCGACGATTTTACGCGATCAGGGCGTCGATATTATCCTCAATGCCCATGTGGAGCGAATCAGTCACCATGAAAATCAAGTGCAAGTGCATAGCGAGCACGCCCAACTGGCGGTGGATGCACTGTTAATAGCTTCCGGTCGTCAACCGGCTACCGCTTCGTTACATCCAGAAAATGCCGGTATCGCAGTAAACGAGCGCGGGGCAATTGTCGTTGACAAGCGATTACATACCACCGCAGACAATATTTGGGCGATGGGAGATGTTACCGGCGGGCTGCAATTTACTTACATATCACTGGATGATTACCGCATTGTACGTGATGAGTTACTGGGTGAAGGCAAACGTAGTACTGATGATCGGAAAAATGTGCCTTATTCCGTATTTATGACACCGCCCCTGTCCAGGGTTGGTATGACAGAAGAACAAGCCAGAGAGAGTGGTGCTGATATTCAGGTGGTGACATTGCCTGTAGCTGCAATTCCGCGCGCCAGAGTGATGAACGATACCCGTGGGGTATTAAAAGCGATTGTTGATAATAAAACCCAACGTATATTAGGAGCATCACTGCTGTGTATTGACTCCCACGAGATGATCAATATAGTGAAAATGGTGATGGATGCCGGGCTGCCTTATAGCATATTACGCGATCAGATATTTACTCATCCGTCGATGAGCGAATCACTCAATGATCTATTTTCATTAGTCAAATAAACTCAAAATCAGACGCCAGAACAAATATTCTGGCGTCTCAGAGAAAAGAATCTTATTAATTCTCTGTTACTCTATAACTTCTTAATCACTTCATTGATGGTATTTTATATGTTTAAAAAATCGGTGATGCTGCCAACTTACTGATTTAGTGTATGATGGTGTTTTTGAGGTGCTCCAGTGGCTTCTGTTTCTATC
>NZ_LNII01000041.1:0-622 GCF_001463365.1 Enterobacter sp. 50793107
CCGCCGACCCGTTCGTCATGGTTTCATGAGCAATAATGGCCTGTTCATGCTGGTCCATACCGGCCATACGAGGTGCAGTCCCCTGGATCCCGACAGGAGCCGCAGCAGACTGCATCTGGTGAGCAGGAGCCTGTGCATTGTTGACCCGCTCATGGATATTCACGGTTTCAGTGGCCCAGGCCGAAGAAATTAAACCAAAGCCCAGCAAGGATGCTAATACGATATTTTTCATGATAAATCTCCATTTCTGAATTAGTGATGTCCGGGGAAGTACAACCGACGTTTTCAGTTCCATAACTGAAACAGGTTCGGCAGTGTTTATTTCTCCGGGAGAGGACTGGATATTCATTTCCTGGCGTACTCTGACGCCGGGTATTGATGAAGCAATCCAGCCTTCCTGATAAGTTGCACTAATTATATCGAATGGCTTCTGTTTGCTGCATGACAGGCTAATGACATCTTTGTCATTTAAATCTTTATTCTCAGTATTGGGTTTCCGGAATCATTTTCTCCAGTCTGGGCACGGATAAGATAAAACGCGTTGAGTGTACGTCCGATTCCACCTGCACTCTTCCGTGATGTGCTTCCACGATTGACTTCACAATCGCAAGGCCGATGCCGC
>NZ_LNII01000042.1:0-424 GCF_001463365.1 Enterobacter sp. 50793107
TAGGTAGCTTAACCTTCGGGAGGGCGCTTACCACTTTGTGATTCATGACTGGGGTGAAGTCGTAACAAGGTAACCGTAGGGGAACCTGCGGTTGGATCACCTCCTTACCTTAAAGAACCTGCCTTTGTAGTGCTCACACAGATTGTCTGATGAAAAGTAAATAGCAAGGCGTCTTGCGATTGAGACTGTACGTCCCCTTCGTCTAGAGGCCCAGGACACCGCCCTTTCACGGCGGTAACAGGGGTTCGAATCCCCTAGGGGACGCCACTTGCTGGTTCGTGAGTGAAAGTCACCTGCCGTCATATCTCAAAACTGACTTGCGAGTCATGTTTGAGATATTTGCTCTTTAAAAATCTGGATCAAGCTGAAAATTGAAACGACACACATGTTATGTGTGTTCGAGTCTCTCAAATTTTAGCAATCA
>NZ_LNII01000043.1:0-235 GCF_001463365.1 Enterobacter sp. 50793107
TGGACCACGACGGCGTATCTCCGGGTGCATCGGGCATGTCCACACACCTTCAGAAATATCGTTCTCCGCCTGGTGGTGAGGCTGTTTTATCTGATCAGGGATGACCTCGTGGTGATGGTGGTGATGGGAATGTTCACTGGCATCTTCTGTAAGATAATGATCGGGATGAGCTTTAAATTTGCTCTCACAGCTGGCGGAGCAGAAATAAAGCTGATGCTCCTGGTATCGAATGCTG